>JADGAW010000284.1 GCA_015231815.1 Nitrospinota bacterium | reverse complement strand
AGGAAAAAGCATAACTCTTAAAGGAAAAGTCAAGAGAAAACTCAACTATGCAACAACGGTTTTGTTTCACCCTATTCAGATATATAACTTTCCCCGATAGCATAAGAAGGTACAAAACTTCAAAACTTCTACCTAAAATTTCGCCTATTTTTTGTGGGTGAAATAAATGGAAAGTGCAATTAAAAATATTCCGATACTCAAGTACAAAAGATCGAGAATCTCAACATATTTAAAATTAACCGCATATTTAAAGAAGGTAACAATTAATACCATCAAAATAACTTTGGCAATCTTTTCCTTGAGCTGGTCAAGGTTATGAATTACCAATATCTTTGATGATTTTGTTTCCTGTTCTGCTAAATCAATCTTATTAATAAAAAGTTCATAAAGTCCAATACCAAATATCAATAAAACCGTTGCAATAAGAAAAGAATCAATTGCTCCAATTATATGTGTAATAGCATCCCGGTGAAATTCCTTATAAAAGTCCTCATCCCCTATAAGGTGAAAAGATTCCTTTACGACAATAAAAACATCATAGGTTCCCATGAGGACAAGAATCAAAGCAGAGATAATTCCAGACACTACAGCAAGAAAAATCATAAGTCTGCTTTGCCAAATGATTTTTTCAATAAGTTTTTCCATGGTAAACAATTAAATAATTGATGGGGGGGGTTGCTATATGATGGCTGGGGCGGAAGGATTCGAACCCTCGAATACATGGACCAAAACCATGTGACTTACCGCTTGTCGACGCCCCAATAAGATATTATTGTTCTAAAATCATTTCATTTTGACTCTTTTCAGAGATACTTTTGTGAGCAGTTTCAATAAATTTTTCAAATTCTCCGAGAACGGTGTCTTCTATTAAACGTCGTGTTTCCTGATTTAATGGATGGGCAATATCCTTATACGTGCCATCCTTACATTTTTTATTAGGCATCGCAACAAATAAACCATCATCACCACCAATTATCTTCAAATCCCTTACAACAAATGCATCATTAAAAACGATTGTGGCATAAGCCCTTAACCTGTTTTTGTTACCAATCGGATAAACCCTGCATTCTGTAATCTTCATACATCAGAGATTAAAGTTAACGCAACCGTTAAAAAGATGCTCATTAATCTAAAAAAAAGATATTTTATCATGGCTTTTTTAAGGGCACTTTCAAAAAATCAGCGTAACTCGTCAATACTAAAGCTCTAAGAAAACCATCTTTAAACAGAGAGAAAAGAGACTCAGTCACTTAATTCAACCATATGTTTAAAATGAAAGACTGGTCCCTCCTGACAGGCTCTTAAATTTCTTGCTTCAGATTTATCCGCATCCTTGATTTTAATCACGCAGCCCATACAACTCCCAATTCCACAAGCCATAAAATTTTCCACCGAGAAATATCCCTCTAACTTATATTCACGAAGGATTTTCGCCAAAGAACGAAACATAGGAGTTGGACCACAGGCAAAGACGACTTTTTTTGAAGGATTAAAACCCTCTGAAATTAGTTTTTTTTTCTTGAACAAATCAGTAATAAAACCGTGATAAACGCCCTCTTCCTTTTTATCCGTTGCGACAAAAAACTCATCAGCAATATCACTGTTTATCTCATTTTTAGTCAATATCGCTGAGTTTAACGATCGTAGCCCATAAAAAATTGAAGTTTTAACCCCATTATTTTTGTAAAACCGTGACGTTTCCAACATTGGAGCGATTCCAATACCTCCCCCAATACAATAAACTTCATCAATTTCCTGAAGATGAGGAAACCCATTTCCAATTGGGGAAAACAGTTCCAATTCTGTCCCAATAGGCAATTGAGCCAACTGCTTGGTACCAAGCCCAAGTTTAGCAATAAGTAACTCAATGATTGTTTTTCCCGATAAAGGTTCTCTTATTGTCTTATAAATGCTGAAGGGTCTTCTGAGAAAGGGATACCGCTTTTCGACAGAACTACGGTGAGAAAAAAAGTCCGCTACTGTGTCATGAACCGTATAGTTTTCACTCAAAGGAACGGGCAACCGTATATTGAGAAATTGACCCGGAAGAAAGGAACCGTCCCACTCATCGGTCTCAAGACTTAAGCAATAACTTTCCTTATCCGGTGAGAAAGAAAATTTCTTTATAACTGCCTTAAAGGAATTAATCAAGATGTTTCCTCATTGTTCAAATTCTGAGTTCTCATATCCCGGTTGTTTGCGCTACCCTTTGTATCTTTCCTGAAGCAATTAAGTGATATATTGGGAGCCAATTTTTCTGAATTTCTGATACCTTTGTTCCACACATTCTTCCGGAGATAAGCTCATTGCTTCTTTGAGGTGCCTTCGTAAAACTCTTCTCATAATATTTCCTGTTTGAACAGGGTTTTGATGTGCTCCACCGATTGGTTCCTTGATGATTTCATCAATAACCCCAAACTCCATAAGATCTTTTGAGGTAAGACAAAGAGCCTCTGCTGCGTCCTTATTTCTTTCCCCGTCCTTCCAGAGAATTGCCGCACAACCTTCAGGTGAAATAACGGAATAAACAGAATATTCCAGCATTAAAACCTTATTGGCAACACCGATCCCAAGAGCTCCACCACTTCCTCCTTCTCCAATAACAACGGTAATTACCGGAACTTTAAGACCTGACATCTCAAAAAGATTTTTGGCAATTGCTTCTGCCTGTCCTCTTTCCTCGGCTCCAATACCAGGATATGCTCCTGCAGTGTCAAGAAAAGTAATGATGGGTTTATTGAATTTTTCAGCAAGTTTCATGATGCGCATAGACTTTCTAAAATCCTCAGGACTTGCCATCCCAAAGTTACGAAGAATTTTTTCCTTGGTATCTTTTCCTTTTTGGTGCCCCAATATAACAACCGGAATGCCCTCCAACTTTGCAAGCCCTCCAACAATTGTCATACCATCTCCATAATATCGATCTCCGTGTAGCTCAACAAAGTCGGTGGTAATCATATTAATGTAGTCCAACGTTTGAGGTCGGTTCTGATGCCTTGCAAGCTGAGTTTTTTGCCATCGACTCAGGTTTTTGAAAACTTCACGTTGTTTTAATTTAAACTTTTTGTTGAGGGTTTTAATCTCTCCAATAAAATCAAGCCCATCCTTTGTGGAGAGCTCCTTTAATTCATTAATTTTATTTTCTAAATCC
>JADGAW010000283.1 GCA_015231815.1 Nitrospinota bacterium | reverse complement strand
ACTCTGTTAATCGGGTATATTTGTTCTCGCAGTTTAACCATTTCCCCTTCTCCTTCTACCGTATAAATATCTTCTTTGGAAGGTTGAAAGGATTCCAGAATTGCCAGAGTTGGGATAATAAAGCGTTCTCGTTTAACCCTTACAATCATGCCATCAACAATTGCCATCGTGAGCGGAAGTCTAATGGTAATGCGTGTTCCTTTTCCCATCTCCGATTCCACTTCAATTTTTCCCCTGAGGGAATCAATGTTTCTTCTGACAACATCCATACCCACGCCTCTTCCTGAAACGTCGGTAATCTTTTCTGCAGTTGAAAATCCAGCGGTAAAGATAAGTTCAAGAGGGTTTTTCCCTTCAAGTTCCTCTTCACTTGAAATGATGCCTTTTTTAATAGCAGCCTGGATAATTTTATCTTTGTCCATACCTTTACCATCATCAATAATCTCTATTATGATGTTTTCGCCTTTTTGGTATGCTTTGAGTTCAATTCTTCCTTCAGGTGGTTTTCCAGCAACTTCCCTGTCTTCAGGGGATTCAAGTCCGTGGTCAAGACTATTCCTGAGAATATGAACCAGTGGGTCATTTATCAATTCAATAACTGACCGGTCAACCTCCGTTTCTTCACCAGAGGTAACAAAATTCACCCGTTTTCCCATTCCTTTAGACAAATCTCTTACTAATCGCGCAAGTTTTTTATATATGAGATGAAGGCTTAACATTCTAAGAGCCATCGATATGTCCTGAATATCTTTTGTAATTTTTTCTATGTAATTGAGTTCTTTATTGAGAGCTTTATCTTCAACCTCTTTCATAAGTTTGTTTTCATTGAGCATTGCCTGAGAGATTACCAGTTCTCCTACAAGGTTAATTAAACTGTTTACCTTGTCAAGCCTGACTCGAATCTCTTCCTGTGCTTTGGCTGAAGTTACCTGAGCTGTTGCTTTTTCAATAGTTGCATCAATTGATGCATCTGCAAGAGTTTCTTCTACTTCCCCTATTTCTACAGAATCTTCAAGCGGTGGGTTTAATGCTATATTTGACAGTAGAGAAGAATGTTTATCAAATTCGGGATAATGAACCGTCGAAGAAGGGTTTTCTACCTTTTCTGTAATTTTAAACAACATCTCCTTGATGATATCAACAGATGTAAGAAGGGCTTGAATGACATCAGCATTAATTGTTAGTTTGTCATTTCTTGCCATATCAAGTATTGTCTCGGTATCGTGGGCAAAACTACTAACAATTGGGAGTCCAGTGAATCCGGCAATACCCTTCATGGAGTGAAAAGGGCGAAAAATATCATTGATAAGGGTTTTGTCTTTGTTTCTTTCCTCAAGGTCAAGAATACTTTCCTCAATGATTTCAAGGTGCTCTGTGGATTCATGAATGAATTCAAGAACCATTTCCGGTGAATCTAAGGGGTCTATTTCAATCATAGTTGTATTTTTCTACTAAGATGAATCTCTCTGATTTTTCATCAGAATTTTTCTCATCTGTTAAAAGAAGTAAAATGAAAGTCAATATTATAAAGATTTTACGTTATTTTTAAAGATATAATTTCAGTCTTATAAAACAAATGATAAAAGTATTGCAAAAAAAGCTGAAAGGAATCCTTCTCAAATTGAATTGCTGAACCTTTCATCATTTATAATGGTTCGGAAATAACTACGGTAAAAGAGACAAATCAATAGGTTGATGATTCTTTATCAGGTACATTCTACTTTTTGAAATGTTCTACTAAAATGTAAAACGAAAAATTATGGAACGACTATCTTATGAAGTTGAAGGGCGAGTCCTTCACCTTTCACACCCAACAGAAATGAATATTACGTGGGTTGGACAGCAAGACTTGCTTCAACAGTTACTTGCTGCTTGGATTACCTTTGATGAAAAAGATATTCCACTTAACCCAAGAATTATTGGAAAACCAGGGGTAGGAAAAACAACTCTTGCCTATACCGCCGGAAAAAGCCTCAATAGGGATATTTATATTTTTCAGGGAACAATTGATACTCGACCTGAGGATTTAATCATTATTCCGGTGATTGATGAAAACCAGAAAATAAAATATGCTGCAAGTCCCTTGGTAAGTGCCATGATTAAAGGGGGAATTTGTATCATAGATGAAGGAAACAGAATGTCTGAGAAAAGTTGGGCTTCTTTGGCTCCTCTCTTGGATCAAAGAAGATATGTTGAATCAGTTGTTGCTGGAATTAAAATACCAGCGCACCCGGATTTTAGGGTTTGTGTTACATTAAATGAAGATGCTTCAACGTTTGAAATTCCAGAATATATTAGTTCACGGCTTGCTCCCCAGATTTTCGTTGATTATCCAGAATATGAGGAAGAATTTAGAATTATTGCAGAAAATGTACCTCAGGCAAATGATGAACTGGTAGATTATGTTGTTTCATTTCTTCAGGATGCACATACAACCCAGGATGCTTTTTCCATACGAGATGGTATTAACATTACCCGTTATGCCCTGAGGTTGCTAAAAAACAACTGTATTACAGGGGAAAAGAAGTTTTCAATAAAGAAAAAAAACAGAAAAAAGAAAATTATCCATTTGGAAAAGGAACCAATAAAAGACAAGAAGAAAGAAAACGAATTTACCTCTGATGAACTGATTAATGCAACAATTCAATCAATTCAGATGGTCTTGGGAACAGAAGCAACGGTTTATTTTTCAGAAGAAGAATATTAATATTAATAGATTTTCTCTTGGAACCTACTTCATTAAATCAACCACAGAAAAAAAAAAGCATTATTTACATCGCAATTGTTGTCTTTATTCTGATAGTTCTCTTTATTGTTAACTCCAAAGGTGAAAAAACCACTTTTTTTACAAACCCTCTCCTCTATGTAGTTGCTCCTTTAAAGGACAATTACAGTCAGTTAAACAACTATGTTTCGCGCTTGTTGGATAAATATTTATTCCTAACGGAAGTTTTTGAGGAAAACATTAAATTAAAGGATGAAATTGTAACCTTATACGAAAAAAATAATGCCCTTATAGAAGAAAAGAAAGAATTATTACGAAGAGCAGAAAACCTCAAAAGTATTGACCAATATTTTATTGAGACAAATACCAGTTTACCTTTTGTTGAAGCAAAGGTCATAAGCAAGAACTTTACGGGATTTACCAGTTCAATTATTATTGATAAAGGTTCTGATGACG
>JADGAW010000282.1 GCA_015231815.1 Nitrospinota bacterium | reverse complement strand
ATATTAAATAGTTTTATGTTTATTGATGAAAAATTATATCAATTTATATAAAAAGTTTATTTTTTTCTTTTAAATGCTTTGTATGAACATAACTCTCCTTAAATAATTTAATTATTTTTTATAAAGATATATGATTCATTTCTATCTCATATTTTTATTGAAATGGCTTTTTGGTTATAATTATTTAAATATTTACCTCTATGACTCAGTTACAATGGATTTCAGCAAATACAATACAGACGGTTTTTTTGATGAACTTTTTGATGAAAAACACAAACCCCGTTCAAGTGCCAAGGTTCTTATAGAGAAACTCGAAACCCTCACCCTGAAAGAATTCAAGCAACGGCAGGTTTCAGCGGAACTTGCTCTGTTAAATATGGGAATTACCTTCAGTCTTGCTTCAGGTGACGACCAAAGTGTAGAAAGAATTTTTCCTTTTGACATTCTGCCAAGAATCATTTCCTCAAAAGAATGGGAAGGAATTGAAAAAGGATTAAAGCAACGAATTCGTGCTCTCAACATCTTTCTTGACGACATTTATAATGAACAGAAAATCCTTAAAGACAAAATAATCCCCGAGGAAATTATTCATACTGGAGAGGCTTTTTCCAAGCCCTGTGTTGGACTTAAACCGCCAAAGGGAATCTGGAACCATATAACCGGAACAGATTTAATCAGAGATAAAGACGGCACTGTTTACGTTCTTGAAGATAACCTTCGCTGTCCTTCCGGGGTTTCCTATGTTATTGAAAACAGGCTTGTTATGAAGCGGATTTTCTCCAGTGTATTCCAACAAAGTCATGTGAAACCAATTGACGACTATTCATCAAAACTTCTCGACACCCTCTCCTTTGCTGCTACTTCAAAGGAACGGTGTAATGTGGCAGTACTCACACCAGGAATTTATAATTCAGCCTATTTCGAGCACGCCTATCTTGCTCAACAAATGGGAGCGTACCTTGTTGAAGGACAGGACCTTGTCGTAAGAAAAGACGGATATGTTTATATGAGAACAACTGAGGGCTTCGAAAGAGTGGACGTTATTTACCGGAGAATTGACGATAATTTCATTGACCCAACCGTCTTTAGACCTGATTCATGTCTGGGGATACCAGGAATAATGAAAGCATTCAAAGAGGGAAAAGTATCTTTGTGTAATGCTCCTGGAACCGGAATAGCAGATGATAAGGTCGTTTATAAGTTTGTACCCGACATGATTAAATATTATCTTGATGAGGAACCATTATTACCAAACGTTCCAACCTACCTCTGCTCATTTGAAAAGGAAAGAAACTATGTATTAGAGAATCTTGACAAGCTTGTCGTAAAAAGTGCCAATGAAGCTGGTGGATATGGAATGCTTATTGGTCCAGCCTCAACAAAAAAACAACAAAAAGAGTTTGCTGCAAAAATCAAGGCAAAGCCAAGGAATTTCATGGCTCAGCCTACAATTAGTCTTTCAAGGGCACCAACCTTTGTAAATGGAAGACGTTTTGAGGGAAGGCACGTTGATGTTCGCCCTTATATTCTTTACGGAGAAGATATATATGTCTTGCCGGGTGGACTAACCAGAGTTGCTCTGAAAAAAGGTTCCCTTGTGGTTAATTCTTCTCAGGGTGGCGGAAGTAAGGATACCTGGGTTGTTGAAGAAAGGGAAAACAATGCTTAGTAGGGTTGCAAATTCTGTTTATTGGCTGGGAAGATACCGGGAACGTGTGGAAAATACCGCACGTCTTCTTGATGTAAACGTTCGTTTGAATGCCGATGCACCAATTGAAATGGGAAACCAGTGGCTTCCTATTATTCAGACAATCGGAGGAGAAGATGCCTTTTTAGAGGAGCATAGCAAGATGACGGAAGAAGAGGCAATTCACTTTCTTGCCTTTGACAAAAAGAACCCCAATTCCATTTTTAGCTGTATTACCTATTCACGAGAAATAGCACGTTCCATAAGAGATACTATTACCTCTGAAATGTGGAACGAGATTAACACCACCTATCTCTTCATTCAAAAAAGTGCGAGAAATCCAAAGAAAATTATTTCCTATGACCAGCTTTTTACCAGGGTCAAACGGCAGTGTCAATTGTTTACTGGAATTGCAGATACCTGTATGTCTCACAATGAAGCATGGTATTTCAACCGTATGGGAAGTGCTCTCGAACGAGCGGACATGACCACAAGAATTCTTGACCTGAAATATTTTATGCTTTTACCTTCCCTCGACTATGTAGGGAAGCCATTTGACAACCTGCAATGGATGTCTTTATTAAAGTCGGTGGATGCATTTGAGATGTACCGAAAAAACTGGAGAAGAATTAAACCTCATAATGTTGTGCATTTTCTCATTCTGCACGAGATGTTTCCAAGGTCTGTTTCTTTTTGTTTAAAGCAAATAGAGAAAGCACTTTTTAAAATTGATAATTTTCATGAGACTGCTCCAGTGAACCTAAGTAGTGTTCAAGTTAGAAAACTTAAGAAGTTACTTGATAATACCAACGGAGAAGAAATTATTGTAAAAGGGTTACATGAGTTTATTGACCAAATTCAGCTCAATCTTGCGGAAATCAACAAATCTGTCTTTGACCGCTACTTTGCTCTTAAGCCAACGGGGGATGTTCCGGTAATTGAATAGTAGTTTCTTTCTCGCTGTCAAAATATATATTTTTCTGCCATTATTTTACGGAACATTTCTCTTGACGAATAATAGAGCATATAATCTGTCTTGAGTATCATTGCTTCCAATGTTGTATTCTTTTTCATTGATGTATTGTCAATTAAACCTCTATAATAGAGTTTTTGTTACTAAAAAATATTGACATATGACAATACGGGTAGCCCTTAAACATTTGACAGAATACTGTTACGACCGTTCCATAACACTTTCACCCCATGTTTTTCGTCTTCGTCCTGCTCCTCATTGTAGAACGCCGATTGTTTCCTACTCTTTTAACTTAAGTCCCAAAGATCATTTCATCAACTGGATGCAAGATCCCTTCGGAAATTATCAGGCACGGGTGGTTTTCAATGAGAAGGCAACGTCACTAAAAATTGAGGTTGAGGTTATTGCCGACCTAACCGTCATAAATCCCTTTGACTTTTTTCTAGAAGAAAGTGCAGACCACTACCCTTTTGTTTATGACGAGCTTCTTCAGGAGGAGCTTCGCCCTTATCTTTTGGTAAAGGAAA
>JADGAW010000281.1 GCA_015231815.1 Nitrospinota bacterium | reverse complement strand
ACAGGCAATTGACCGTATTGTACCTCCAAAGGGTGAGATAGCTTACCCTGCGCATGTTAAGAAAGAAATGTGTATCTTTCTTTCCGAAGTGCTGGCACCGTTTAACCTTCTTGACAAAAATATTGGTATCGATCAAGAATCTTTTTTTGAGCCGGAGTTTATCGAAAGGGATGAAATCCTTTGCAAGCCATATAAGACTCTTTGGAAAGGTCTTATAAATAAGGATGAGTCGATTAAACACGGGAAAATATATAAACACAAGATCAATAACATGGAAGAGTTGAGCGCCGTACAGCAAAAATATCATCTCAACTTAACTGAAGTTATTTGTCAAAGACCGCCCTTGATCGCACTGGAGCATCATATACAACTCATTACCATGGAAATAGATGAGTGCCTTTCAAATCCTGATTTCAGAAAGAAGTTGCCTCATAAAGGACTGGCTTATTTGGTCTATCTTGCATTCCGCCTTAATGTTACGTACGGTCAAAAGGTGTCAAGGGCCAATGAGATATGGGAACTTGCTAAGGACAACCTTGAACATTTCAAGGAATTTAATCAATGTATTGAACTATTTTTCTTTATGGTCATGAATGATATTGAAGACCATAGTGCATCCTCTCGTTTTGCTTTTTATGAGGAATTTTATGTAAATTATATTGGAAGTGGTAGTGGAAATTTGATCTCTATAGGTAATGATTGGTATGAGTACCGCCTTGCCCTTTGTGTTGGAAAAATATTGAAATATAAGAAAAAGCTTGGGCAGGAAGTAAGAGAGGAAATTAAATCATTTTTCAATGCTACATGTGAAAACTTTCGAGACCGAATTAATGCGAATGATGGCGCTATCTATGCACTAAGGCTTGTACGTCTTTTGGACTCGGCAGAGCTTTTTACTTTGCTGGAATGGAAGAGTATGAATAAATATCTGAGTTCAGATGATTCAAGTAAGGTTTCTATGCTTTACAAAACGGTTGCTGATATTTTTGTCTTGAGCGATGACAAAGCTGCCGTTAAGGAAAGTTTTCACTTATATAGGATGCTGTTCAAATCAAAATTCGTTACCGGAACACTCTTGCATAACTTGGCGACACTCTATTTGTTGGAAAAAGAAATGCCATGGAGAGAACGGTTTTATGAAGCATTGAACTGTTGGAGAATTGCATATATCCATGGTTTTCGTGATCCCAGGATGCAACGATCATTTGCCAGCATATTGAGGGAGAATGGAGACCCTGTATTTGCTCAGATTGTATTAAGAGGAGGGGCGTTGCCGAAGAGAATGTTTAAGAACAAAGAATTGTATATAGAGGATATTAAACAAGAATGGGAGTTGGAATACGATGTTGAATGATTATCTTAACCTCTGGATTACCAGAGTCGCTAACATTTCATCAACTGATGGTCAGAATGGTGATGAAGAGCTTTCCTTAGCAATCAAAGATAGAAAGGAAAACTTGCTTGTCATCGACAATGACATTGCGAAAAATCGAAAAAAAATCTTGTATACACTGAGAGAACTTGCACTGAATGACTCAAAAGTCCCAAATAATGTTACCGGATGGCTGGTGGTCAGTGTTCCTGTGCCAAACAGCATTAATTCAGCCGCACTGTTGCATAGGATGATCCGGAAATTATATTTTTCTACGGTATTGCATGGTCTTGGAGAAATACCCTCTTTACGGGAAGCAGTTCAATCATTGCGATTAAGTTTTTTTCAAACGAGAGGCACATTCACAAAAAATGAATCCAGCTCAAAGAAACGTAATGAAGGCGCTGATTTAGGGTTTTCCCTAAGCCTCACTAGCCCGAGCATTTCCTCCAAGCTCACAGCTGCGGAGGAAGTGACCGTACTTGAGGGAATCTCTGCTCAAATGCAGCAAATGAACTTAATGGAGAGTGAGGATCAACTTTTGTACGACTTGCAAATACTAACTCAGCTACGTTTGCAGGTTGATCAATATGCTGCACAGGTTACAAACGCAAAAATTCCTCGGTGGGAACTTGTCAGAGGGTTCTTTAAAAATGTTTATGCCAATTTCCAGGAAAAAAAGGAATTTAATTTAAGGCCTGTATTTGTATTTGAGGCATATTCATTATCTTCAGTTATCTCACTCCTTGAGTTTTTTTCCGAGGCGGCTTCATTGCCAGGGTTGCAAGACGCTGAAATCATTGTTCTTGGTGGTGAAATTCTCCATTCCGTATTTTTAGCGGATGAAAAACTTCATCATCCGATATTTCGGAGTCATGTAGTGCTTTATCCAAAAGGATTACAGCTTTCTTTAAGCACTACTGTTAAAAAAGAAATCAAAAAGAAGATTTCTTGTGTAGATAATCCATACAACCTTTCCCCGGAAGTGGCTTTAGTTCTTGAAAACATATGATTTACTTCAATACCTTATTATAATTATTCATATAAGAAGAGCAAAGAACGTGATGTAGTCGGTCAGTTTCCGTTATAACGGGCATAAAAAAACAGCCAATCTCCAAACATTTTTGTAGTACTTGTTATTGCTATGATTTCAGAAAATTTCATGGGAGCTTGTAGCTATTATTTTGAACATAACGACCGAAATCAGCGGCGTGGTAACACGTCCGCTGCATTAGGTCTATGCGCAATTTTTTCTGGTCCCACAACGATAAGTGTCCGATAAAAGATACATTCGCATGGAGAATATTATCACGCCTTTTCTCTTCTGTTCCAACATTTAGCGTTCGTTCCTTTACCCTCTCCTATATATGATAATTTATCCTTTGGCATGATTTAAGCTCTGTTCCCTCTTTTGATTTTTTCTTCCGGGTGAGCCATGTCGAAAATCATAAAAGGGGTTTATAAACGAAGAAGGCCGGAACAGACGGATTATTACCGGATCATCGAACATTTTCACGACGGGTTTATCGGAGAATATACTGACTCCTTTGAGTCCCGCTACGGCTGGCTTAAACAGGAAACAATGAACGCTGTTTACTCTTTCCTCGATTGCGGAATACCTGAAAATGGAGTGGCGAGAATACGGTGCGGCGACTGCGGCAATGATTATTTCATCGCCTTTTCCTGCCGCAAAAGAAATGTATGCCCCTCCTGCTCGACAAAAAGAGGACTGCTTTTTGCGGAAAAGATTGAGGAAATCGTCAAGCCGGTAAAACATGTCCATATAACCTTTACCATCCCAAAACTCTTGCGGGCGTAT
>JADGAW010000280.1 GCA_015231815.1 Nitrospinota bacterium | reverse complement strand
AGCTCAGAGGGTCATGGAGCAGATAGAACAAGAACCCGGCTTTCAGGACAAGAAAATGTTCGGGGGAATTGGTTTTCTTTTTAATGGCAATATGGCGTGTGGAATTATTAAGGAGGAGCTTATTGTTCGTGTTGGCCCACTGAAATATGAAGCAACCCTCAAAGAGCCTCATACCCGTATTTTTGATTTTACCGGAAGACCCATGAAGGGTTGGGTTGTGGTCTCACAGGAAGGCTTTGAATCAGATAAAGCTTTAAGATGCTGGCTGCAAAAAGGCATCGATTTTGCCCGCTCCCTTCCTCCTAAGTAAAAGTTTTAGTAATTGACCTTCCCCCTTCCCCATAAAAATGTTCTTTTTAACATCAAAACGAAGCCCATATTTTAGAATTATGCGGTAGAATAGCCTACTTAAACCTGCCTGACCCGTAAAAATAACAAATGTTGATTGTTTAAATTGAGGAAGAAAATGGAAGAATATTATGTTGAACTTGAAGTGAGAGACTACGAACTCGATATGCATGGAATTGTTAATGATTCTGTTTATGTTCAATATCTGGAACATGGAAGGCATAAGTTCCTTGACCATATTGGAGCAAACTTTGAGCTTATGGCAGAAAAAGATATTTTTTTCACCAACGCTCAAACCACAGTTAAATACAAACTACCCTTACGGGGCGGTGAAACTTTCAGAGTAACAACCAGTATTGCACGACAGGGAAAAATCAGGTTTATTTTCAACCAAAAAGTTATAAATTCAGAAGGCAAAATTTGTGTGGAAGCAGAAGTTATTGGTGTATGCCTCAACAAAAAAGGGCGACCATTTGCTCCGGACGAAATTGTTGAGTTAGTGGAAAAAAACCTATAAGCAGCTCAGGTAAATTTCTGCACAACACTTCATATCAAGAAAAACAGCTTTAATTACATTTTCAGACCATAATAAACAGCCATGAAAACCCTTCTTATTAATCCATACGTATCTCAGGAAGCAATCTATGGGAAATCATCTGAAGGAATTGGTGCGATTCTTCCCCCCCTTGGAATATTCTATCTTGCTTCTTACCTACGACAAAAAGGTAAAGGAGAAATTGAGCTTCTTGATGCCTGTGCATTAAAACTTTCACCAGAAGAGGTAATTTCATTTATTCAGGAAAAATCTTTTGAATGTGTTGGACTTTCAGCAACAACCCTTGGCTACCCTTATGCTTTGGAAATTGCCCTGCTCCTGAGAAAGCAGCTTCCTAAAACAATAATTCTTCTTGGCGGTGCTCATGCTCAAGGAGATGCAGACGCCATTCTCGAAAAACAGGAAGGCATTTTTGATTATATCTGTTACGGAGAAGGTGAGTTTGCCTTTGAATCTCTTTACGATTTTCTTAATGGCTCTACAAAGAAGTCGGAAATCAAAGGCTGGAAATATAAAGAGAATGGGAAGATCGTTACGACCCCTCAGGCAGAAATTCCTGAAAACCTTGACATCTTTGGACATCCTGTAGAGGTTGTTCCCCCCGAGCTTTTTCCTCTATACAAGGAAAAAGTTATGGCATATAAAAAACTACCGATTTTTTCTGTAATGTCCAGCCGAGGCTGTCCTTTTCAATGTACCTTTTGTTCAACACCGGAAAAGTTCCGTAACTTATACAAAAAAAAGGTTCGTTATCATTCAATTGAATGGATTTGTGAAGAACTGCGATTACTTCAGGAAAAGTTTGGTGTTCAGGAAATAATATTTGTTGACGACACCTTTAATCTTGATAAAAACAGGGTTATACAATTTTGTGAGGAAAAAATCAGAAAGGAATTGGAAATTATTTGGACGTGCAACTTTGAGGCGAATATTCTCTCACGACAAATGCTGGAAAAAATGAAAGAAGCCGGATGTTGGGGAATTATGGTTGGTGGCGAATCCGGTTCTGATACTGTTTTACGATTTATTAAAAAAGGTGTTACCAAAGCGCAACTTTTGGAGGTTGGAAAACTTGCCAACGAGTTAAGTATTTGTTCGAGGGTTAGTTTTATCCTCGGACTTCCCAGTGATACAGAAGAAACCATTCTAGAAACCATTGAATTCGTGAAAAAAGCCAATTTCCATCTTCCCTACTTTCAACTTTATGTTCCTCTGCCCGGCACGAAAATGTACGAACAACTAAAAGAATATGGAGAGGTGGTAAATGCCGACCCAAAAACAATGTCGGCAAGTTCAATAAATTATCTTCCTCAAGGTGTTTCGAAAGAATTTTTATTAAAAACTTACGGTAAAGCGCATAAAGAGGTTTACCTCAGACTGCCATTTATTCTTATGCACCTTCGATTTATTCGTTCTTTTGATGATATCAAGCGATACATAAAAGCTTTAAAAGCATTAATGGATGTGTGAAGATATCTTTTTTAGATAACCGTGGAATTACAATAAATCTACCCGATTATTTAAGAAATTCCCTGATCTGGGCAGTTATTTTAGGTACTGAAAGTCCAAAGTGGTCAAGAACATCAGGTGCTTTTCCTGTTCTTCCAAAGGAATCCTCAACCCCAATTCTTTTTACGGGAGTGGGATGTTTTTCTGATAAAAGTTCTGCAACTGCTCCACCAAGAGCTCCGATATGGTTATGCTCTTCAACGGTAATAACCTTTCCTGTTTTTTTCGCTGAAGTTATGATGGTGTTGGAATCAAGGGGTTTTATTGATGAAGCGTTTATTACCTCAAGTGAAATACCTTCTTTTTCAAGTATTTCTGCTGCTTCAAGGGCATAGGAGACCATAAGCCCGCAGGCAGCAACAGTGGCACTTGTACCTTCTCGAAGAACGGTAGATTTCCCCAACTCAAAGGTCATGGTTTCTTCGCAAACAATAGGGAATTTCTCTCGGGTTAACCTGATATAAAAAGGTCCGGAAGTTTCAGCAGCATATTTTATAACTGCTGCAGTTTCATGAGCATCCGCCGGAACAACTACCTGCATATTGGGTAAAGCCCTCATAATTGCAACATCTTCGAGTGCCTGATGGGTTGCACCATCTTGTCCGACCGTAAGGCCTCCATGGGTTGCAACAACTTTTACATTTGCATTGGGAAGGCAAACAGATTGACGAACGATTTCCCACGCTCTTCCGGTAGCAAAAATGGCAAAGGTGCTGGCAAAAGCAATTTTTCCAGCAGCGGCAAGACCAGCAGCGGTACCAATGAGATCCTGTTCTGCAATTCC
>JADGAW010000027.1 GCA_015231815.1 Nitrospinota bacterium | reverse complement strand
AAGAGCATAAAACTCTTTTAATTCTTGAACAAGCTTTGGTTTATCTGGAGTTAAACAATAAGAAGGTAATTAGAGTTGGCTTGCCAGAATCAGGTGAAGGAATAAATGAGTATTTATCTCAGATCCACCACCCTGCATTGAAGCATAAACTTCATTCTGCTATTGCACTTAAGCTTCTCAAGAAAATCATTCGTGAATGCAGTTGTAAGCATGACATAGAAATCTGTGTAAATAATAAGAGGCTTTCAGAATACAGGGGTCATTGCAATGAAAACCTTCATGCTTTGAGAGAGATATTTGGCGATAAAAAAATTACGATTAAATGCGATAATAGGGTCGATTTAAACTCTGTTGCAATCAACCTTGATAAAGAAAACCTGCATTTTTTACGACAGGAACTGCTAAGGGAACTTTATTAACTTAAATTATTAAGTAACCAGAATAAACTCTTTAAATGTCAATATCATCCAATGCAATAATAGGTGAAGGTTCTGAGGTTTCCCCTTTAGCGATAATCGAAGATGGGGTAAAGGTTGGTAAAAATTGTAAAATTTTACCCTTTGCTATGCTCTTAGGGGGAGTTGAAATAGGTGATAATGTTGAGGTTGGGAATTATGCTGTTATTGGAGGTGACCCACAGGTAAAGGGTTGGAAAAAAGTTCCTTCTTATGTGAAGATTGGCAATGATTGTGTCATTCGTGAATATGTAACTATTAACAGAGCCCGGGAAGAGGGGAAATCAACAGTTTTGGGAAACAACTGTTTCATTATGGCTTACGCTCATATTGCTCATGATTGCATCCTTGCTGATGATGTTGTTGTAGTAAACTATACTGCTGTTCCCGGACATATTGAGATAGGGCGAAAAGCATTTATATCCGGGTATGTTGGTATGCACCAATATATTAAAATTGGTGAACTCGCTATGATAAGTGGTTTAAGCCGGATTCCACAGGATGTGCTCCCTTTCTTTATCTATGAAGGAAATCCTGTTTCGGTTCGCACAATTAATAAAGTGGGGTTAGAGCGTGATGGAAAAAGCAAGGAGGTAATTAAGGAAATAAAAGAAGCATTTAAAATTATTTTCAAGAAAAACTTATTGCTTGATGATGCAATGAAAGAACTGGAAACAAACTTTAAAAGTCCAGAAATAAAAACTATTATTGATTTTTGTAAATCAAGTACAAGAGGAATTGTAAGATGAATAAGCTGGTAAAAACAGGGGTTGTTGGATCAGGAAGAATGGGCGAGTTCCATGTCTTAAATTTGGCTGAAATTCTGGATGTTGAGCTTGTTGCTGTAACTGATATTAACCCTGAAAAAGAAAAAGTTGCTAAACGATATAAGTCGGACTTTTATACTGACTATAAAGAGCTCTATGGCAAAGTTGATGCGGTGAGTATTGCTGTTCCAACAGCACTTCATTTTGAAACGACAAAAAACTTTCTGGAGCATGGTATTCATGTTTTGCTTGAAAAGCCGATAGCCCCAACCTTACAGGAAGCAGAAGAACTTTTTAAAATTGCCAACAAGAATAAATGTATTCTTCAGGTTGGACATCTGGAACGCTTCAACGGTGCAGTTCAGGAGGTATATAAAATCCTTGATACACCTTTATTTATTGAATCTCGCAGGATGGGACCATATGAGCCACGAGTTAAAAATGATTGTGTGGTTTTAGATTTAATGATTCATGACCTTGATATTATTCTCAATCTTATTGATGAGGATGTTATCGAGCTTAATGCTACCGGTGGAAGTGTTTTTTCTGAAAGAACTGATTATGCAATGGTAACAATGAAGTTTAAATCGGGATGTATTGCAACTCTTCTTGCCAGCAGAGCTACTCAAAATAAGATTAGGACGATGTCTATTAGTCAGAAGGAATCATATGTTTTCCTCGACTATACCGATCAGGACATTCATATTCACCGTAGGGCTTCTTCACATCATACCCTCACACCAGATACCCTAAAATATCAGCAGGAATCAATAATTGAGAGAATCTTTGTGCATAAGGAAAATGCTTTAAAACTTCAGCTTAAAAATTTTACCGGTAGGGTAAGAGAAGGATTTAAGCCTTTAAACCCTGAAAAGGAAGTCAGGTCAATAAAACTTGCTCTTGAAATTCGAAATCAAATTGAAGGTCGGTAAAATACCATTTCAAACGTATCCAAAATGTCTATTGTAGGAATTATTGCCGGCAAAGGCGACCTTCCTGTTGTTTTATCTGAGGAAATGGTTAAAGAGGGAAAAACCCCGCTGGTTATCTCTTTGGATAAGGATAACTGTTCAGCTTTCAGAGAATCCGCAGGAGATTCTGTCTTTTCTATCAACGTGACTCAAGTGGGGAAAATTATTAAATGTTTAAAGAAAAATAATGTTAAGGAAATTATTTTTGCCGGTAAGGTGGAAAAGTCTCTTGTTTTTCAAAAAATTGCATTTGATCTTACAGCTATTAAACTCATTGCACAGCTTCAAAACCGCAATGATGACACCATTATGCTTAAAATTATTGATTTTCTTGAAAAAGAAAATGACTTTAAGGTTCTCAAGCAAACCGATTTTCTGCAACCTTACATTTTAAAGTCCGGGATTTTTTGCGGTAAAGAGCTTAATCAGAGTGAAAGGGAAGATGTAGCATATGGTTTTGAAAAGGCAAAGGGCATTGCAGGACTTGATATTGGTCAAACAGTTATAGTTAAAAACAAAGCGGTCATTGCTGTAGAGGCAATTGATGGAACAGATAAAACAATACAAAGGGCAGCTTCGTTAATTGATAAAGGTTGCATTGTGGTTAAAGTTTCAAAAGTTGGTCAGGATTTGCGTTTTGATGTTCCGACCATTGGCTCCAATACTCTTGAAAACATGAAGCTCGGTAAGATGAAGGTTATTGCATTTGAAGCAGGAAAAACATTTTGTCCAAGACCCGAAAAGCTCAGGACTTTTGCCAAAAAAAATAACATTACCATTGTAGGAATTTAATGAGAATACTTGTATCAAACGATGATGGAATTCATGCCCCAGGGATAAAAGCTCTGGTTGCAGAATTAAAAAAAGAGCATGAAATTACCGTTGTGGCACCAGAATATGAGCAATCAGCGGTAGGTCATGCTATAACCATTTCGAATCCTCTGAGGGTAAGGGAGGTTTATGATAACGGCGATTTTTTTGGATATGCAATTAACGGTACTCCTGCTGATTGCATTAAGATTGGAATAAAGTCCATCCTTGACTTTGAGCCTGATTTAGTTGTTTCAGGAATTAATCTTGGAGGCAACTATGCAAAGAACATCATATATTCAGGAACAGTTTCAGCTGCAACAGAAGGGTGTATATTGGGGATTAGATCCCTTGCTATTTCATTGAATACCTTCATAAAACCGGATTTTTCTCCCTCTGCCCAATTTGCTCTTGAAATGGTTGAAAGAGTTAAAGATATTGAATTACCGGACGATGTGTTGTTAAATATTAACGTTCCGGCTGTTAAAAAATGTGAAATTGCCGGAGTGAAGGTAGTAAAGCAAGGAAAATCAAGGTTTATCGAAGATTTTGATAAGAGAAAAGACCCGCGGGGTAACTACTATTACTGGATGGCGGGAGAAATGGAAACAGGAGAAAGTGACCACGAAACTGACTATTGGTATATCAAGGAAAATTACATCACAATTACTCCGATTAAATATGATTTAACTGATTATCTTACTCTAGACAAAATTAAACACCTTGAAGGTTTGTAATTATTTTTAGCGTTTATGAGAAGAGAACAAAATTTTCAAAAAACTTTTAATTAAATTAAGATGAAAAAAGGAAAATTTGTTGTAATTGGCTTGGGAAAGTTTGGCTTTTATCTCGCTAAAAATCTCTTTTTGAAAGGAAATGACGTTATTGCAATCGATAAGAACAAAGAAACGGTTCAAAAAATCAAGGATTATTCTTCAGAGGCGATTATCGCTGATGTTACGGAAAAAGAAACCTTCACAGCAATTGGGATTGAAGATGCAGACGCTGTTATTGTAGGGTTGGGAACGAGTATTGCCAGCAGTATTCTCATTACTCATTTTTTGAAAGAACTAAGGGTCAAGAAGATTATTGTTAAAGCAATGAGTGAAGAGCAGGGGCAAATATTGAACATCCTCGGAGCTGATGATATTATTTTTCCCGAAAAGGATATGGCAGAGAAGGTGGCAAATAGTATCGGAGATATAAATATTGTAGATTCTATAATGCGGACAAACGAGTTTTCCATCGTTGAGATAGCACCGCCCAACGATTTAATAGGCAAAAAGCTTTCTGAATTAAATCTTCGGGATAAATTTCGCATACAGGTTATTGCAATTAAAGAACTTATTCCTGAAAGAACTCATGTTATTCCATCACCGGATTTTGTCATTAAAGACAGTGACATCCTTATCATAATTGGTGAGGAGCATTCAATTGAAGCGTTTAGTAACTTATAACGCCCTTAAAACAATAAAAAACCATGAAAAAAGCTAATATTTTAATTATCGGAATCGTATCGTTTCTCTTTTTGTCTGGTTGTGGGGTTGCCAAAAAAGTTTGGAATGGTAATGAAGAAACAGAAGCAATTCTTTTTACCCCAGTAAAAGCTCAGGAACTTGAAGGGACGATGAAGCATCCAGCGACATTAGAAACATCCTATATTCAAAAGGTATTAAGTTTATTGCGGTTTAAATCTTTTGATGGAACAGAAAATATCGTTAACATTTTTTCCCAAAAGGACTATAGTGTTTTAACCCAAAAAATCAAACAGGAGTTCGGGGCTCTTAAAGATGATGAAAAAGTTAAATTTCAATACCTTGGAGCAACTGGCAGAACAACAAAGGGTGAAACGTTTATCGATAAAAATGGGTATTGGAACTGGAAATTTAAAATAATTAATGGTTCCAAACCAGAAAACTCATGGGAAATTGTTGCGGGTAATATCTTTCAGTATAAAACAATGGGAACTTTGCTCGAAGGAGTAATTGTAAAGAAAAATTGGGTAATGGTTAGTGAAGCATCAATTCCTGAAAAGCTTAATAGTGTTGTAAATACTCCAAAAGAAAATAAAGAAGAAAAAGAGAATCAGGTAATTCAAAAAAGTAACTCCGAAGAACAGTTAAAAGGTATCAAAGATATTAATCAACGCCTTAGATTTCTTAAAGAACTTCGTGATAGTGGATATATTACGGAAAAGGACTATTTGAACCAAAAGCAAAAACTTTTAAACAGGCTATAAAACATGAAAGCAATAGGTTTAATTGGGTGTGGAAACATGGGAGAAGCATTGTTAAAAGGTTTACAGGATAAATGTAAAAATGTAACCCTTTCTTTTTATGAGGTTAGTAAAGAAAGGATTGCTGCTGTAGAAAAAGAGTTTAATATCAAGAGCCATGGTGCTATCAATGACATTGTTCAGCAATGTTCCTATCTGCTTTTATGCGTTAAACCTAATATATTTCCTCAACTCTTACATGAACTTTCCCGTTGTAGCCTTGAAAATAAAGTACTTATTTCGATTGCAGCTGGTATTACGATAAAGAATATGGAAGATGTCATTGGAGAAAAAAACAAAATTGTCAGAGTTATGCCCAATACCCCAGCTCTCATCGGAAAAGGAGTTTCTGCAATCGCAAACAACGGTAATCTCTCTGATGAGGAAATAAACAATGTAACGGAAATTTTTACTTCAGTTGGTGAAGTCATTGAAATAGAAGAAAAACTTTTAGATGCAGTAACTGGAGTAAGTGGAAGTGGTCCGGCTTATGTGTACACCTTTATTCAGTCACTTGTTCAAGCTGGCATTCTTCAGGGACTTGATAGTTTAACTGCTAAAAAGCTTGCCGTGGAGACCGTCATTGGCGGAGCAGAAATGGTAAAGAGTTCTTCAGAGCATATTGGAACACTTATTGATAAAGTTACTTCTCCGGGGGGAACAACCATTAGTGCTCTGGCATCATTAGAAAAAAATGGTTTTAAGAATGCCGTAATTGATGCCGTTGCTGCCGCAGTAAACCGCTCAAAAGAACTTGGCAGTAAATAGAAACCTTAACAAAACCCTTGTATATCACTTGTCAACAGTTACCGGAATAATGCCTTTTTCATTATTCAAATGACCAGTCACCACAGAAGTCAAAAAATAAGTTAAGTTTTTTTTCATCCTTTTCCCTGAGTTCAAGAAAAGTTCCAGCATACTCATAGTGTCCTTCATGTTTTTCCCCTCTAATGAGCTTGAACTTTAGGTATTCTATAACACCAAACCCGGCTAAGAAGAAGTTCATTACAGCCATCTTATTCTCCGCTAGTGTTATTTCCTTGTTGGAAATAATAGCTACGCCGTTCATGCTAATGTCTGTTATGAGTCCTTTTCCTATTGACTCAAATCCCTTTTCTTTGTTAACAAATATAGATACGGGAATAATACAGGAAAAGCGCTTGTTCATTCGAATTGAGTGTTCCATGGCATCTCCCTTAAATGAAAGCATCCAGATATTTCCAGCCATGTTTGCAACAAGTTTTGTTTCAATTCCGTAAAGTATTCCTTCTGCCTTACACCTTACATAAGCACCGGAACCTAGTTTTGGAACTTCAATTTCATCAGTTTTTTTGGGAGGATCAACAAGGAGATAACCTTCATCTCGAACCTTTTTCCAGCCTCTCAAGGTTGATTTAATCGTTTTTTTGTTAATTTCCACTGATACTTCCTGACCAAGCTTATACATTCCGCTTTCAGTTTCCTCACTATCAAGAATAAGGCTTTCCTCTTCAAGGCAGATAATACGACAGTATTTCAGAAAGGTTTTAATTTGTCCAATGTGCTCCAAATCTTTTTCTGAAAATTTCACCCCATAAATGATACTTTCTTCATAATCCTCAACCCGCACAATTTCTCCCATAAGAGAGTTAATTTTCTTTCCGGTTGGTAGTTCAAAAGAGACATAGCAGGGATCTCCACAGTTGAGCTTTAGTTTCATTCTTATAGAAAGAAGACATCCTTCCTCAGAGATATTCATTAAAGCACCCTGATATCGTTGCCCCTTAGCTTCAGCAGCTATAAAAATAGGAATAAGTAGCTTAACTCTTTTGTTTTTTCTTAAGTTAAAGGCACTAACCGTTGAGGGAAACTTAAGTATCAGGATGTGCGGATGAAAAAACTGTTTCAAAATAACAGTTTCAAACCCATAGACTACCCCTTCAAAAATAAACCGAAGCATTATTTTCTTTTGATTATCAAAAACAAGGTGCTTTCCCTTAGAAAGGGGTGTATCAATCATAATAAAATGTGGGTGCTTGGTTCCTCGAATAATAGAAAACTTTTTCCCCATAAACTCAATTTGAATCTGGGTACCAACATGTATTTTGGAGCGAAAAGTTTTACTTTGAATCGCATTGATAATTTCAGTTGGTTCAGGCATATTTTCTCTTTAGTTATTTGTATAAATTGAGGTTAATTACTATTTTACGTGATGATATATTCAGATGCTAACTTCTAGCTCACTATTACCTCAATATTATTGCTTTTCAAGAAGGCTATGGTCTTACTGCAAACAGGAGCATTTGTTTCAAGAGAAACTTTTACTGCCCCTTCAATAGCTCTTAATTGAATGACCTTGTCCACAATTTTTTTGCCATCAGCCATTATGAGCCTGCTTTTTCTCTTTATTTCCAGCAAATAAGAAGAATTGCCAACTTTTTTAATTAATGTTTTACCTGTGATTCCATACTTTTTAGGGTCAATGATTTCCATCATATCTGAGGTTTTTGTTATTGAATATTTCCCGGTAATGATTCCAGAAAGATTTGTCCTTTTACATTATTAAGCAACTCGACTTTTTCTTCCTTTACGTATGCCTTTAAACCAAGTCCTTCGACATGAAACTGCTCTCCTTTAATAAAAACAATACTTTCTGTTTCCAATTGACTGCCATCACTTACCCAGAGAATATTATCCATTTTGATTTCAAGCTTACCTGTTGTTGCAATAACATTATCATTAAGGGAGATTTTTTTCGTTATTGAATTTAGATTTCCTTTATCAGATTGAATTTCAATCGGTTCTGATATCGTGTCTAAAAAAAACCTGACTCTTGGTTTTATCAGGTCAGATACCTGCTCTTTTGAAGTAATATGTGCTTCATCTGCCCAAAGTTCCCAGTTAACTTTTGAGGGGGTTTGTTCAATAAGGTGAAATTTTGAAATACCCGACTCTATTTTTGCAACAGAAACAGTTTTCTTTACTGTATTTTTCTTTGATTGAATGAAATAAACTGCCAGCAACAGAATGAAAACAATAAAGATGAGGAGAAATGTTCTTATTTTTTTAATGTTGTCCATTTTCTTATGAGATTATTTTTAACGCAACCTATTATATAAAGATGCAGTAATAAATTTGAGAAGCATTTCTCTTATGATAGAATTTGTACTCTTTTTTATAAAAAACATCAAAACCTATCTTATGCAAAACCCGATTATTCCTCTCTTAGAAATAGTTTTTCAGATTTTGCTTATATTTTTTTTCCTAAGGATTTTCATCACTGCGAGAAATGCATTTGACAATCCCATTTTTGGAGCAATAAGTCAACTAACGAATCCTGTTTTAGAAAAAACAAAAAAGTTTTTTAATTATGTTACCCGAAGTTATGATCTTTCTCCCTTACTGCCGATACTTTTACTTTTGCTTACTCAAGGAGTTTTAACCTCTTTGCTGGCATCGACACCTTGGGACGCAAGTAGTTTCAGAACAATTTCTGGTTTTCTTGATTGGATTTTTCAGGTATATGCGGTGATTATTATTATTACCTCCTTTACCCCCCAATATATTTCAAACCCGATTGTTTCCTTTTTTTACAAAGTCTCTGACCCTCTGATAACTCTAACAAATAAATTTATTGCCTTCAGGTCTGATGTATGGAGGTTTCTATCTCTTATATTTCTTGTTTTACTCTATGTTTTGCTTCAAATGTCTCTCGTTATGATTATTTCTCTCGGGGCAGACTTTAGCCTTCAGCTTGCTATAACCTTTGGAGTTAAATCTTTAGCTTTACTGGTTAACCTAACAACCTTTTTTACGATTACGATAATTGTTGGAGCCTTGATGTCTTGGTTCAGTCCTGACCCATACAACCCCTTGGTTCAATTTATTCAAATAATTACCTACCCAATTGTAGAGCCAATTCGTAGAGTTATTCCAAGCTTGGGAGGTATTGATTTATCTCCGATTTTTGCAATTTTTGTTTTACAGTTTGTAAATGGTATGGGAAGTGCCTTAATTAACTCTTTTTATATGTAGTACATTCTGTAATGTCGAGTAATTTCATTACGGTGAATTCTGATGGGAATTTGTTATTAAAGCTGTATATACAGCCAAACGCTCCACGGAATCAGGTTATTGGAATTCATAATGATAGGTTGAAATTAAAAATTTCTTCTCCAGCAATTGAAAATGCCGCTAATCAGGAATGTGTGAAATACCTAAGCTCACTATTGAAAACAGGGAAAAGCAACATTCAACTTGTTAAAGGACATAAATCAAGAAATAAAATATTTCTGATTTCTAACATCCTAAAGGAACATCCCTTTTTCATAAACTTGCAACCTGTTTCGTAACGAGCTTATAAGTAAGAAAAAAATATAAATCAACTTAGATTGTTTACTTTTTCTATTATTCTGGGATAATAGGCGGAAAAATTTTAATTAGAGTACTTAATGGTAAAAAAAATCACCTCCTTTTTCTTCATTATATTAACTCCTTTTATTCTCAACGGTTGTGTTGGAGCAACAATTGGAGCGACCATCGTGGGTTTAATACCAGGCTCCTTAAGTTATATTGCTGAAAATACTCCAACATCAACAGAAAGCATTGATTTTAATGATCTTGAAGAGATTGTTGTCATGACCTTGAGAGAACTGGACTTTAAGGTCGTAGATATTTCTGAAACTGATATTAAAGACAGTTCAAGGTCAAAGGAAATTGTTGGTGTTCCTTCTAAATCTGACGGAAAAAATCTTAAAGCTAAAGTTTCGATTGCAGAGTTGACCAAGAAGATTTGTAAAATTGAAGTAACCGCTACCGATTCCACTCTCGACTATGACGGCAGTACTGCCAAGGCAATCCTAAACGAAATATTACTTAACATTGAAGTAGAAAACCAATATGTTGATGTAGATAAATTTAAGTTAAAAACAAGCAAAAAAGACAAATTGCTCCAAAGTCTGAATGAAGAAAAAAAGAAATACAGCATTAAAGGAAGCAATGAGAATGAAAAGATAGACCCAAAAAAAGAAATGCAGGTAGTTACAAAAAATGAGCTTAAAAAAAATAAGGTTATAAAGGAGGCAGGGAAAGTACAAGACGTACAAGAAGAAGCAACTGCTATAAGTAAAACTGTGGAATCAACAAGTCTCAATCAGACAGTAGAGGCAATTAAAAAGATGGAGGTGGAAAAAAAACCGATTCCCATTGGAAATGAAAAAGAGGACATTCATTCTTTGAAGGAAAATATAAATAAAATAATCGTTGCAAATAAAGAGCTCAAATCCGGAAAAGTTTTTAATAAACCTGAAAGTATGCCGTACACTATAAAACTTGGATCCTTTGGAGATTTGAAAAATGTTGATGCACTTATGAGCGAATGGGAAAAGAAAGGACAAGTTCCCTTTTTCTCCTCAGTAAAAGTTAAAAACCATCAAATTTACCGGGTTTTTATTAATAGGTTTCCAAGTAAGCAATCGGCGCAAAAAAGCATTGATGAATTAAAGCTTGCCCGATTACTCGAGAAAGGAGCAATTCCCTATAAAGCAACATTTGCAATAAAGGTCGATGAATGTTTTACCCCTGATGAATGTGATAAAAAGAAAACGAAATTAACGGCATCAGGTGTCTATACATACCCTCATAATGTGATGAATGCTGAAGGAAAGACAACCTTCTTGTTAGTGGGAGGTTTTGCAACGGTTAAAGAAACAGAATCTGCTGTAAATAGTTTAAAAAAATTAGGTTTTTCCCAGCAAATAATAAAGCCATAACTCCTCTTACCTTCACAAATCTCGTAAAACGATAGAAGTTTTCAGCTATTCAAAAACTTTTCACCACTTACCTCTCAAACTGTATAAAGAATTTCCCACCGACCACCTGCTAAAAAATGGTTCTTACATTTAAAATCATAATAAAACGCTATAAATCAGTATAAAATGTTTTACTTTTAATCTCCTTTCATCATTACGAGCTCTAAATTAAGGTGGGAAGTATGTCAAAGAGCAAATCATTGCGGTTCAAGTTATTTGCCGGTTTTTCTGGCATTTTGGTTTTTGTAGCAATGACTGGATATATTGGTTATTGGGGTACAAGTGCCATAGGGAAAAATCTGAAAATTATTGTTGATAACGACGCTCCCCTTGTAGATGCGGCAAATGAGATGAAGATGAACGTTGCCAATACTCTTGATAACCTTAAAGAATTTAAGTCTGCAACAAATATTGCCGCAACAGATAATAAAGCAGTTCTTCCACTTCTTGAATCTGACTTCAAGGGTCTTGTCAAAGATTTCAATATATATGCCGGTTTAGTCAATAACGGTGGAAATTTTGATGGCAGGACATTTTTAGCTTCAAATAATAAAGATTTAAGAAACAAGGTTCTCGAAGCGGAAACCCTTCACAGAGAAACATTACAGCCGTTAGCTCAAAAACTCCACCTTGCTGGGAAAAATTTACTTGAGTTAAAAGAAAAGCGTGATGGAGCAATGGAGGCAATGGAAGAAGCGTTTAATGACTTACTTCTTATTGCTGAGGAAATTGAAGTTATTTTGGGAGAATCAATTGAAAGAAAAAAAACGGAAGGCAACTATCTTTCAATTCTGGAAAATGAAATTAAATGGGCGGATATTATTATGGAATCAAAAACAACCATGGCATTATTACGTATTATGGTCGAGGAAGTGGTGCAAATGGTTGACAGGAAGGAAATTGACCTTAGCATTGGAGAATACGAAGAACTTATCGTACAGTTTGATGAATGGGTTTCTGCTCTTATTAAAGGAGGAGATACAAAAGTGGGGTATATCCCAAAAGTTACTGATAAAAGGGCAATGGAATCCATAAAAACTCTTGAGAAAATACAGTATGAGGAGTTTCAACCTGCATCCAACAGGCTTGTTGGTGCTCAGAAGAAGGTAGTTTACAAACTTTATGAAGTAAGAGAACTTGCAAAGAAGCTTGATAATGTTACCAATATTCAAAAACAGCTTCTCTCTGAAATTACTGCCATTGTAAATGGAGAAATGGGTAAAGCAAGAAAAGAAGGACTGAATGCCTGGTCAGACGCTACGTGGATTATTGTTATTGTACTTACTGCCTCTTTGGTGCTGGGGCTTTCAGTTGCTTTTTTTGTATCAGCATCAATTTCAAAACCAATTATTCGAATTATTAGACTTCTCAGTAATAGTTCAAAGGAACTAACCGGGGCAGCACATCAAATTTCCTCATCAAGTCATTCTTTAGCAGAGGGTTCCACTGAGCAGGCAGCATCTCTTCAGGAGTCTTCGGCATCGCTGGAAGAAATTTCCTCAACAGTAAATAAAAATGCTGAAAATGCAGAGAAAGCAAATACCTTCATGGAAAAAAGCAAAAAAAATGTTGAAAATGGTGTTCGTTTAATGCAGGAAATGGTTGCTGCAATGAATTCAATTAAAGACTCCTCTCTGGAGGTATCAAAAATTATCAAAGTTATTGAAGAAATTGCTTTTCAGACAAACCTTTTGGCACTGAATGCAGCAGTTGAAGCGGCACGAGCAGGGGAACATGGAAAAGGGTTTGCCGTTGTTGCTGAAGAGGTGAGAAACCTTGCCCAGAGATCAGCAAATGCTTCCAAAGATACTGCGGTTCTTATTGAAGAAGCAGTTCATAAAGCAAACCATGGAGGGGAAATTGTTGAGAAAACTGCAGAAGCATTGGATAGTATTTCGGAAACAACTAATGAGTCAAGTTCCCTTGTTTCGGAAATTGCAATGGCATCAAGTGAACAGTCACAGGGAATTCAACAAATTAATCAGTCAGTAAACCAACTTGACCGGGTAACTCAACAAAATGCTGCAAGCTCTGAAGAAACAGCTTCTGCAACGGAAGAGTTAGACGCTCAGGTTACTGCAATGGAAGAAGTGGTTAAAGATCTTTATAAAGTAATTAACGGTTCTGAAAATATCCATAATCATGATATAAAAATGTTACCAGCAAAGGGAGTCTAAATAGGGTAATAACCACTATAATAAAAGCTCAATAGACGAAGGTGAGAAACAAAATAAGAGGGAATAAGAAGAGCTTGAGAGTCAGGAACTTCATTTCTCAACGATTACTATAAGAATGTAGTTGATTTTTGCTCTGTTTTTTGTTATTTTAGTGCTTCTAATTTTCTTTTTGGTGTTAAAAAAGGCTTATTAATTATTTTTATTTAACAATGGAGGTGAATATAAGGAAATTTAAGTAAAGAAACATTATTGCTCACAGTATTTTATCTAACATAAACTGTTACTTAGATAGCGTGCTACCCATGTCATAAATAATAATAAATTTATTGGAGGATCTATGAAAAAAATCTTACTAACAAGCTTAGTTGTCTTATTTACTGCATCATATAGTTTTGCTGCTGCTCCAGCAGGAATGATTAAAATTGTTAAACCTAAAAATGGCGACAAAGTAACATCTCCAGTAGAAATATGCTTTGAAACAACTGGTTTAACGTTGGAGCCAGCTGATAATAAAAGTAAAAATGAAGGTAAAGGGCACCACCATATTCTCATTGATACGAAAGTTCCACGGAACTTAAAATATGTTGGTGGTAAAAGTTTTAAGATGATTCACTTAAACGGTGGTGAGCCATGCAGATCAGTAAAAATTGCTCCAGGTGACCATGATATTCGTGGTTTATTTACTTACGGAGATCACTTTCCCTATGATCCAGCAATTACAGATTCTATCTTTATTGAAGTAACTGAGTAAATTTAAATTTTCTTTTATGTTTTCCTTGCATCGAAAATGATGCAAGGAGAGCATATCGCTCCATCAGGTACCCCTAAAAACGACTTCCTTTTATACATATAACTTTACCTCGGCTTTTTTTATTGCTCTTTTGGTTTGCGTTGTAGTTTATAATCTCTTCCGCAACTTGGAAGTATGAATCTCATATTATCTTTAAGGCTTCTTCTCTCATGGTACAAAAACGCTTTATTACCCTCTTTTTTCTATTTTTCTTTTTCTGTTGTAATAGTCTCCTTTTTGCCATGAATATGGACATGGAGATGAAGAAGGAAATGAAAGATATGCCAATGAAGCATGAAATGGGAGGAATGCAGATGAAGAAAAAAAAGGTCTCATCTGATGGACATCAGCATAGCCATAAACAAATCATTGGAACAATAAATATTGATAAATACTTTGATTACCCCCACACAAAAATAGTAAAGAATGTTGGAAAATATACGGTTCATTTCACAACATTTTATTTTCAGCAGTTCAATGAAGAGCTATCACGAGTTCCCTACCAAACAAAATTTATTGTCGCTGTTACCTTTAAAGATAATATCCTTGATTTTGAATTTGATAATGTGTACAGCGATAAAATCACCTTAACTGTTGCCAAAGAAAATGGTGAAAAAATTAAATCTTACTTTTATGAAGAGCCAAAGGCATACAATATCTTTGAAGGGGGGCATTACTTTCAACAGGGTGGAACCTATAAAGTAAAAATAGACCTTTCGGGTGAAAAAGGAGATGGAAGTGTTGAGTTTCCTGTTGAAATAAAAATTCAAAAAAGGAGCATGACCCCTATATATGGAGGGTTGCTCATTATCTTATGTTTTGTTTTCTTTGCTTTTCGTAACAGGCAAAAAAGGTATGAAAAATAATTGTCAAAATAAGGTTTCTCCCATGAACATTGATTTACTAAAGAATATTTTTTTTAAAAAGATTATAAAGTCGCGCTTGTTTCAATTTATGGTGCAACTTCCTCTGGTTGTAATTTTCTTGTTGGTTATTGTTGCAGGAATTCAGGGTATTCCAGATCCTGGACTAAATATCGCTACGATTGCTACGTGGACTGTTTGGTGGGTAGGAATTGTATTTCTCATATTTTTTTTGGGAGCTGCCTGGTGCTTGATTTGTCCCTGGGCTGCTTTGGCAGACTGGATTGAACGGTTAAGTTTTTGGAAAAAAACTGATGGCATTTCTTTTGAAAAAAAATGGCCGAAATTTTTGAGAAACAGGCATCCTGCAACAATATTTTTTATTGTCGTTACTTGGTTTGAACTGGGAATATTTATTACATATAGCCCTTTTTATACAGCCTATGTTGCATTTGGTATGCTTTTTATTACTGTTTTAATTACCCTTGTTTATGAAAAAAAGACCTTTTGCAGATATTTTTGCTTTGTTGGAGGTATTGTTGGTATGTACTCAAATCTCTCACCAGTTGAAATAAGGTCTAAGTCTGAGGATGTTTGTAAAAACTGTAAAACCAAAGATTGTATTACAGGTAATGAAAAAGGTTATGGTTGCCCAATTTTTGAATATCCAGGCGGAATGAATATGAACAGTAACTGTATTCTCTGTACTGAATGTATTAAAACCTGTCCTCATGACAATATGACTTTCCGGTTAAGACCTTTTCTTACTGACTTAGTTTCTGGCTTTAAAGGAAGGTTTGATGAATCTCTTCTCATTCTAACTCTCCTTTCCCTAACACTCCTGCACGGGTTTACTATGCTCCCCATATGGACAACCTATGCTGGTAAAGCTTTTAACGAGGATTATTACAGCTATATGCTCAACTTTACTTTAGCTGAGCTGTTTTTTTGTGCTGTTGTTATTTTGATACATTTACTTTTAAGTATTCTTATTAAATTTTCATTGGGAAAAAATTCAAATTATGATTTAAAATCGATTTTCACCCGATTTTCCTATGCTTTTTTACCGATTGCCTTCTTTTATCATCTTTCTCACAATATTCATCATTTGGATATGGAAGGACTAAAAATTGTTCCTGTTCTTTCAGACCCGTTTGGCTATGGATGGAATCTTTTTGGTACCAGAGAGTGGCAACCTTTTTCGATTATCGGAATGGATTCAATGTCTGCTGTTCAGACATTTCTTTTACTTCTTGGTTTTCTCTCAGCAACCTATATTGCCTACACAACAACGAGGTTAATTACAGAAAATAAGAAAAGCTTGCTACCAATGATTCCTTTTATTTTGGTAGCAATCTTTTATGGTTTTGTAACATTTACGTTCAACTTCCAACCAATGGTAATGAGGACGGTATCGTTTTTAGGGTAGGGATGTTCTCTTACTCTTTAATTTGGCGAACTGCTTTGACGTAATAATTGCCAAGAATATAATGCCAGCCAATAGCACCACCAACAAAGTGAGAAAACCAATAGGATAAAGTTCCTGAAGTATCTGAACTTATGCTGTTTGTTTGCTTTCTGGAAAAAACTTCATCAAGATGAAGTCTGCCATATTTTTTTTCTTCCATGATTGTGGAAAGTTCCTCAATAGTGGGAATGTACCAGTCGCTATAGCCGGCAAATGCATCATGGTTTAACTTTTCAACGTATCCTTTTCCCGCATTAACGGTTAACGCCTCATCTGACCCGCCTTTTTGCCACATTAAACCAGTAGCTAAGTCGGAAACAGTTCCATCTGCATTGTCAACAAAATTATTTTCAAAGGAACCGCCCTGATTTCTGTGACCATCGTAGAAGTTGTACTTTCGAAAGATTTTTTTTGCACCACTCTTAGAGAGGTCAATTGGTGTATGCCTCAGAGACTCTTTAACATTAATTTCACTTGCAGCAGAATGCATGAATCCGGTTAGTATAAAAATTGAAATGAGTAAGAGTATTTTTCTATTTTTATGCATCAGGGCTCCCGCTAAAAGCTCAATA
>JADGAW010000279.1 GCA_015231815.1 Nitrospinota bacterium | reverse complement strand
CTTGTCTGGTGTACCGTTAGTATACAGTCTTTAACAACGTGAGAACTTTTGAACTTATAAAGTAAACGGTTAACGTTTGAGTTCACTGGCACGCTTGGAGCGAAGCGGAAAGAGTGTCCATGCGCAACGATTTGTTATGTGTGTTTTTTCTCTCCCTATTTTCAAAACACCCAGTGCTATAGATTTCCTTGATGATCGCTTTTAATACATTTACTGCAACACTATTTCCAAATTGCTTATAATTTTGCGTTAATGAAGGAGAAAAGGTGACGACTGGCTTTAGGGCCATATAGGCCCTAAAGTAAGACGCATTGGCGACTCTGACCAGACGTGCATGAATCATATAATAGTTGTTGCTAAAAAGTCAACTGTTAATAGTTTTTTCGGTGTTTTATGGTGAATTCTATAGTAATATTAATTCAATTATAGATTTTAGTCAATATCGAGTCTTTTCCAATATGAAATGAGTCTAATGAGATGGACACCCACTTTTCAATTCGGCATCTTTGTGCCATTATAGAGTTTTATTTACTTTTTCTATAAACATGAAAGGAGTGTCCGCTATGGAGGTTACTACAGTTGGTATTGATTTGGCAAAAGAAGTATTTCAGGTTCACGGAGTAGATGGTTTTGGTAAAGTTGTTTTACGTAAGCAATTAAAGCGTTCTCACATGTCCGCCTTTTTTGCTCTTCTTCCCCCTTGTTTAATTGGTATGGAAGCTTGCGGTGGTTCCCATTATTGGGGTCGTGTTCTTCAGGGATATGGTCATGAGGTTAAATTGATGGCTCCTCAATACGTTAAACCTTATGTAAAAACGAACAAAAATGACCAACGAGATGCGGAAGCTATTTGTGAAGCGTTAACTCGTCCCACAATGCGTTTTGTTCCCCTTAAGACAGAGGAACAACAAGGAGTTCTTTCCCTTCATCGTATGCGTGAGGGAGTTAAAAAGATGAGAGCAGCTCAGTCCAATCAGATTCGTGGACTTCTGTCAGAGTTTGGGATTGTAATACCGGAAGGTTTACGAAATGTTCTTAAAAGAGTTCCTTTGATCCTTGATGAATATTCCTCAGAACTTCCCGCATCTTTTCTTACGGGTTTATCAAATTCTTTCGCTCTTCTTAAAGAACTTGATAAGCAGGAGAAGAGTTTTCAGAAAGAGATTTTACTCTATGCCAAAAGAGATGAAAGATGTAAAAGGCTTGAAACAATTCCTGGGATTGGACCTCTTACTGCAAGTGCTGTTATTGCAACGATTGGTTCTGCCAAGGAATTTAAAAATGGCAGACAACTCTCCGCATGGCTTGGCCTTGTTCCCCGTCAACATTCCACGGGAGGCAAAACGGTTTTGGGTAAAATTAGTAAAAGAGGAGATGGCTATTTAAGAACGCTCCTCGTTCATGGAGCAAGATCAGTGATTACTCATATTGAGAAAAAGAAGCTAAAAAAGGATGAACAGTTAAAGGAATTGATAAAGAGAAGCAATAAAAATGTTGCCACGGTCGCTCTGGCAAATAGAAATGTACGGATAATCTGGGCATTGCTGGTACATGGAAAAGAATATCAGGAAAATTATGAGGAAACAAGGAATTATGCAAAAGCATAAATTATTTATTGGAATCTTTTTCTTTAAAAAAGATGCTATTCCACCGATTGCTCTTGCATTTACCAATGATGGAAAAAAATATTATGAACTTAATTAAGAAGGGTTTTCATGAATATAAGAAAATAAACCGGGTTGAAATATTAAGGCTATTCCACCGATTGCGAAGGCGTTTATACCAGTGATGGCAAGACAGGTAAGACCATGGGAAACTAAACCTGCTAATTTCAGAGGACAAAAAGTCCGTGAGTCTGATAAGGAGTTTCTCAGCTAATTTCATCAGGGACAGAAACAATGGGTTTCATAAAAAGTCCGAATATATGGCTGCATTCTTTACCTAAATGAAACACTGAAAAACGCTTGACAATGCGTGGGTGTCCATATATGAAATAAAATTTGTTTTCGTTCATGATATGAGGATGAAAACAATTATGAATGAAAAAGACTTACGGACAGTGTCCCAGCTCACTGAGTTTCTTTCAGGAACTCAATCAGTAGCTTTTATCACCCTTTGTGATAAAGATGAGAGTTATCGCTGGATAGCGAAAACCCTCGATCGTTTTTTGTATCATGTTCTTTGCAAAAAGGACAAAGGTATTGTGATTCGTTATGTAATGAAGATCAGCGGTTACTCCCGTCAGCAGTTAACCCGTTTGATTCACCAACACCGGAATACCGGGACTCTCAGGCGGAAACAACAAACCACACGAGGTTTTCAACGGATTTACGAGAGTGACGATGTTCGCCTTTTAGCAAAGATGGACGAACTGCATCAGACCCCCAGCGGAGCAGCGGTCAAGAAACTTTGTGAACGGGCAGACCGACTCTTTAATGCAAAGGAATATGAACGACTTTCAGGTATTTCGGTATCTCACCTTTATAACCTCCGTAACTCAAGGAGCTATGTAAACTTACGGCGTAATTTTGAGAAGACACGCCCCAAAACCATTTCTATCGGTGAACGCCGCAAACCACAGCCTGAAGGAAAACCAGGGTATATCCGCATAGATACCGTTCATCAGGGAGACCTTGATAAACAAAAGGGCGTTTACCACATTAACGCAGTTGACGAAGAAACTCAGTACGAGGTGGTTTGCACCGTGGAAAGAATAACCGAAGAGTTCCTGCTTCCCGTGTTAAAGCAGATTCTTGACTCATTCCCCTTTGTTGTATTGGGCTTTCATTCCGACAACGGGTCGGAATATGTAAACGGAAAAGTTGTCGCTTTGCTGAAAACCCTCCTGATTGATTTCACCAAATCACGTTCCAGAAAGTCGAACGATAATGCGCTGGTGGAAAGCAAAAACGGGTCAGTGGTAAGAAAAACCTTTGGGTATTGCCATATAGCAAAACAATGGGCGGCAACAATTAACCAATTTAACAGGGAGTTTCTTGTTCCCTATATAAACTATCACCGACCCTGTTATTTTCCCAAAACCATTGTTGATACAAAAGGAAAACAAAGAAAAACATACCCCTATGAAATGATGATGACCCCGTACGAGAAACTTAAGTCGCTCGAAAATGCCGAAACCTTCCTTAAACCCGGAGTTACCTTCGAAATACTGGATAAAACCGCTTACGCCATGAACGACAATCAAGCTGCT
>JADGAW010000278.1 GCA_015231815.1 Nitrospinota bacterium | reverse complement strand
TATATAAAAAACCTCTTGTTCCTGGTCCGCCTCATCATTGTCCTCAGGGATCCCTTGTTCTGAATTGCTCTTCTCAGCATCTTCATCATCATCGTTAGTCCTTTTCACAGCATCGCTCACAATTATTTTAGCTTCGATTTTTTTTCTTTCAACGATTTTTTTCCTTTCCTCTTCAATTTCCCCAATTATTTGTTGATGCATTGCCTCTTCTTTAATCTTTAGTTTCTGTTCTAATGCTTGAACTTCTTTATTCATTGCCCCTTGAGCATCACCCACAGCTTTTTCCAGTTCAGCAAGAGCCTTTTCCTTCATTTTTATTTCTGTTTTGATGTTTTTGAGTTTTTCTTCTTCTTCATTTTCATGAAGTGTTATATCTTCACTTTTTTTCTCTAGGTTCTTTATAGTCTTTGCTTGTTTTGCGATTTGTTCTTCACCTGCTTTAATTGATGCCTCAATTTCTTCAACTGTTTTCTCCAGTTCAGCAAGGTTTTTTTCTTTCTCTTTTATTTCCGCTTTAATATGTTTAAGTTTTTCTTCCTCTTTATTTTCAAGAAGTGAAATATCTTCTTTTTTTCTGAGTAATGCATCTATTTCATCTTTTTGTTTAAGAATTTCCTTTTCATGTTTTTTAATTGCTCCTTCATGTTTATCAACATCATGCTCTTCCTGTTGAAGAAGCCCCTCCATTTTTGATACCTTATAGTTAAGCTCCTTTAAGGCATGCTCCTTCATAGCAACTTCCTGCATTAAGAGGGCAAGTTTACCCGATTCCACCTTAAGGATTTTTTGCTCATTTTTCTTACTGCCAAAACTTTTTTCCCAATAGTAATAAGGTGTATAAAAAGGAATCGATAAAACTACTGCTGTCGAACATACCGTTTCTTTTGTGTAATAAATCAGTGTGTCTTTATCCATTGCTATTTCTCCTTTATAACGTTCAATATATGGTCGCATACCTCCAACCATTGTAATTTTATATCGGGATATTTCGTAAGTTCGTCCATGGAAAAACCACAGACGGTCTTGTTTTTATTGAGATATATTACCTCTATATGGTCAAAATTAAAAACCTGTTGATTAATTATCAACGCAAATGTTCCTTTTGGTAATGCAAGATGAGAGCCCTCATCTTTAATTCCTGAGATTTCAAGAGCACAACCATCTTGGGAAATATTAATTAATTTCCCCTTAACTCTGAAATCCCCTGAAGAAAAGCCTGCAAAAAAAGAGAATTCTGACGGTATTGTATGCCGGAAATTCAACCTTTTTTCATCGTAATCAAGTCTTACTAAAAGATCAAGGGTCGTTTCATTCCTGACTTTATTCCTCAAGGAAGTGAGAATATTTTCCTGCTCCTGTGAAACTTCATCTTGAACCTTTTCAAGATAGGTTATTTTTTCTAAATAATTTTTTCGATTAAGAGATTTTTTTGAAAATCCCGCTAAAACCTTTTGGTAGGTAAAATGCCCTTTTTCCCCATTTTGCTCGTTATCTCCAAACAAAAAGTATTTCTCTAAAAAATAAAATGGGGCGTAAAGGGGTATGGTCAAGACAACAACCGTTGCACAGACAATTTCTTCAGTGTAATAACCTACTTTATTCTGATACATATCCGAAACGTCTCATGATTAAGATGGAAGAGAAAGGTTTTTATTATTAATCAACATAAAGATAATGAAAAATTCTGGTATTTTATCTTTAAAATTGAAAAAACCTCAGGTCTCTGAAAAAACAATGAAATGAGAAATTTGATGATAATAAAATAATTCTCGCTTTAAAAACAAGTGATTAGATAATATGTCTTACATAAAAGCCAACAACAACTAATATAAGGAGGAACAGTAAAATAAGAAATATATTGCGGGGTGTTTTGGGACTCATTTCTTTATCAATTCTTATTGTTAAACATTAGACTCAAAAAAAAATGTATTTTAATATAAAACAATATTTTTAAACCCATAAAAAATATTCCAAAAAGAAAGGAGTTTGCGGGTTGTTATGCACATTTACCAAATCAAGATGCTAAAGTATTTTTACAAAAAGCTCAACGATAATGATTCACTTAAAAAACTTTTGTCTGGAGAATTAATGTTTAATTTCGTAACGAAAAAAATGGTGCGTTGGTCAATAATCTGAGCAGTTGGAGAAACGCTTCTTGGTGACGTTATTGGAGTTTTATGTGAGGCAATTGGTATCGTCGAAACGCAAACTACAAGTGGAAATGTTTATAGCGCAAATAATGCAATGAAAGAGAAGAAGTCTTTCCCGCAACTCTTTACTTTTCACCCTTCACTATTCACTTCTCACTTAGAATGTTTTTTTGACGAAAATAGAGTTTTTGCACCTTTCGTTAAGCCCAAACCAACTTTACCAATTCCTCTATAACCAACGCCAGCAACATAGACAATACCAAGGAGTCCTTTTCCTGTTAAATTGAGGGTCCCCATTGCTGCCTTTCCTGTCAGACGAGCACTTCCGGTTATTCCTCCACCGACAATATTAACTGTTTCTTTTACAGCGTCACTTGCAACATCAATAACACTTCCGGTAATTTTTCTGGTATTTTTATAAAGACCCTCTGCTAAATCAACAGATTTAACCACAATATGCTTGCTCTCTTTTTCACCACTGCTTGCTGTACCCGTTTTTTGTTGTGATGTTTTACCCTCAACACTTTTAACAACCTCAACCTTTTTCGTCGGCTCCACTGTTGATTTTTGTGGAGAAACTTCCTGCTCCTTAGGTTGAGCTACAACTGTTTGTGTCGCCGCTTCTTTTTTAAGTTCCTCTGCCGCTTCTTTTTCTTTTTTTGCCTTGTCTGCTTCAGCTTTCCTAAGAGACATTTCGGTTTCCGCCTTAATTTTTTCTGCTACTGCTTTGGCTTTTTCCGCCTCTTCTTTTTCTTTTTTGGCATCTGCTTCCAAAACAATTGCTCTTTTCCTCTCGTTTTCCGCCTCAAGTTTAATTCGAGCAATTTCTTCTTTATCTTTACGAATTTTTAAGGCTAGTTCTTCAACATCTTTTTTTGCCTTATCTGCTTCAACCTTTATTCTTTCTGCTTCTGCTTTTTCTTTTCGGGCAACGTCTTCAAGTTCTTTCATTTTCTTTGCAGCAGCTTCTTCAGCTATTTTTCTTTCTGCTTCTGCTTTTTGGGTAGCTTCTGCCTCAGCTTTTGCTTTGGCTTCCTCTTCTGCTTTTTGAGCGGCTTCTGCC
>JADGAW010000277.1 GCA_015231815.1 Nitrospinota bacterium | reverse complement strand
TACGCAGACCTGACAACGAATACATTTATCGTCTTCCCGGTCAACCTGAAACTCTGGATAGCCTTTTGAAAAGTAATTATTCATGCACAATTAAATTTGTAATCTCATTAAAAAAATGGTGCGCTAGTATATAAAATCAAAGCAGATATGTCAAACTACAGAAGAATCAAACCCCTATGACAGACATTCATTTTTAGGCATTATTTGAAAGATTAAAAGGAGGAAAAACGTGTCACTCCGATACCGTAAAGCACCAGATAATAAACATATCAATTTACTGAAATCACAATACTTTATGATATTATATTAAGAATTTTATTTTCGTTTTTTTGCTGAAAAATAGATTTTATTTTATTTGAGATAATGAGAGCCAAAGGAATATTGATAAGGAAAGTATCATGGAAGAAACAGTAGAGGAGCCATACCAACAAAGCACGTTATTTGAGACTATCAGGGTAAAAATATTCAGACTGCCGCCATCACTGGAGTATTGGTTTGAAGATCATCCGAAAATAACAAAAAACATCAAGTGGCAGTATAGTTTTGAAGATAATCTTTACGAAATTCCTGAAACGGCAAAGAGGTCGTGGACTGATTGGTCTGATACCGAAAAAAATGATTTACAGCAGGCGTTCAATCATTTATGGAAGTGGCATAAATCTGCCGGAACAATACCTCCATCAAAAGTAGATTTACCCTATCCACCCACAAACCTTCAGAGTACAAAAAACAACAACGGTGCGCCGTGGACTGCTGTGGAAAACTCCTATGCATGGAATTTATTTATTCAGAACATTGCATTACAGCTTGTTTTGGAAATTGGTAATTTGCTGCCATGGTCAATAAGAAAATACAATGACGAACAGTTACAGGTACTCTTTGACAGTGCAGCAATAATGTCCAGACGTGCAGATGGCTCTTATATTATTGGTTCTGCATCACCTTGTTTTAAGCAATACATCAACCGAAAGAGCAATCTGGGAGCCTCTCTGATAGCTCCCCCTACATTTGCTTATGAATTTCTCGTTAACAGCGGATTAATCGGTGCAACAAAACTTGCAACCATTGGAAACCTTTTACAGTGGATTTCAAACAACCTGTTGCCTTCCATTGGAGGAAGTACCTACCTCAACATGGAAAAACATTGGCAGTACAGAGGCCTTCCCCCCATTTCACGAATGATTGAGGGCTCAACCAATCCTTCTGTGGTCTCTGAAACAACGCAACATTGGACACCAGACAGTCACGGCACAACAGGATTTATTCGTAATGTCTTAAGGGTGGTAAACATACCCGTTCATATTTCAACCATATGTGATCTTTCTCAGGCATGTTTTCTAACCGAAAACTTGTATCTTGATAATGGAGACAACCTTTACAATACTGATTTTATCAGCACAGAGTTTCCTGCATCTGATTTACTTATCGACCATAATACCTACGTTTCATGGTTTGGCACGGAGACAATCAATCGTGAGGAGGGTTGTGAAAACCTAGGACGACAGGTAAAGGAGTTAAGCGGTTATTAACTCCTGTCAACGTTGAAGATAAAAAATGAGTGAGCCTCACCTTCGTCAAAATAAGATATTGTCAACGAAAAGTTTCCTGTTATTTGTTGAATGCAAAGCTTATAATTCTACGGTAAATGAGTAACTGACCACTATATTCACACGGTTTTTAACACTACCAAAACATATACAAGCAATATGGGACTAAAAAACTTTGACCTCTTTAAAAGCCTTTCAGAAGAAGAGTTTAAAAAATTCGATAAGATGTTAATAAAAAAAAGCTACCAAAAGAATGAAATGCTTTTTGATGAAGGGAAAAAATGTAACTACCTCTGGCTGGTACTTGAAGGGGAGGTAAAAATCTTCAAGGCCTTTCCTTCGGGAAAGTCAGCAATTCTTGGTGTTTTCGGTAAAGGAAACATTGTCGCAGAAGTGCCGGTTATTGACAACAAACCCTACCCAGCTTCCTGTCAGGCGGTAACCGACTGTATTGTCGGTAAGATAAAAAGTGAGGCTGCCTTGGAATTAATGACCTCAAACCCTCAGGTTTCCTTAAAAATTATATCTGGTTTTGCCAAAAGGCTCAGAAACTTCACTGACGAACTGGGAACAATGGCAACCCTGTCGGTTAACAGAAGACTCTCCCGGTTTCTTCTAAAACTTTCAGAAAAAATTGGCGTTGAGGAAGAAAGAGGAACAGGAATTCAGCTTTCCCTCACCAGAAAGGATATTGCCGAATGCATTGGCTCTTCTTTTGAGGTGGTGGTTCGATGTTTAGGGAAACTGCAAAAAGAAGGTATTCTTGAAATTGACAACAAAAAAGTGATTATTCTTAACAGTCAGCGGCTTCAGGAGTTGGTTGAAGAGTGAATTAGTTTTCGAAGAGGGCATTATCTTTCAAGTCTGAGGGCTCTGTTCCAGAAGATTTATGATCGTCACACTTAACAAATGTCAGTCGCTTTCCTTTTTTATAAACAGCTATACCATGTACATGGTCAGCATCAATGTAAGCCTCTTCATAAAGATATTCAATAGCCCCGTTCTTGAAATAAGCTAAGGAGCGTGTATTTGCTCCGGCATAACGCTCCAATATAGTTTTAATATCCTTTGTTTTTTCCAGCTCTATCCTGTTTGGTTTTCCATATCGATAAACAAGGTAGGAGGGGGTTTTATCATAACTATCTTTAAACTCTTTTGTCGTACAAAATGAAATATATTTTCCTTTTGTTGTTTTACAGCCTTCATACAAAACCTCCTCTAATTTACATAAATGAGTAGCTTCCTCTGCAAAGGTTACTCCTACAAAGAAAAAAAACGTCATTAAAGCTGTACTCATAAAAGAAACATTTTTCATCTTCATAAAGCTACCCAATATTTTTAGGTTTTTAATTAAGGTAAACAATCATATCATGCTTCTTCACTCTAAATTCTTCAACAGGCTTAAAGAGAAAAACTTTAATTTCCTCAAATAAAATCAAAGATCAAAAACTCTCTTATTTAACGAAAGAATCTATCAATCCTGCAATTTACTTATTAAATGATTGGAGGATTCGGTATAATATGCGGTCATTTTTAATGCTTTTTCTTATTATTTATGTCGTACCCCGTTATTTTCTGAATTAAGAACAAACCTTCACACCTCTTTTTTACCTTACCTATGTCAACAAACAAAAATGATTGGTTTGCTCAGAATAGCAACAAAATTCTTTTTGAGCATC
>JADGAW010000276.1 GCA_015231815.1 Nitrospinota bacterium | reverse complement strand
CAGGGAAATTGCTAATCGCCATACAGGTCGGCAGTCAAATTTAGAGATTTTTGATGCAGAAGATTTATTTTCAAAAATAGATAGTTTACGAGCCTCCCAGCGAAAACGTGAAACAGTTAAGTTTACTTTTATGGCAGAAAAATCAAATATTGCCTCTTCTACAGACCCTCAGGCATTAATTACTTACAGCAAAAGAAATGTCAGCTCTGTTGGTTTTAGATTAAAAGCTAAGGCATTGTGTGAACTGATTGAGGAGGAAATAAGGGTAAATAAGAATGATGACCATTTATATAGTGAAAATGTTCGTGGTTTTTTAGGAAAAGTGAGTACAAATAAGCAAATTAAAGAGACCTTAGAAGGGCAAGATGCTATGTATTTCTCTTTTATGAACAATGGGATTACCATGATTGCCGATAAACTTAAACTCCCAAATGCAATGCAAGCGAATAGTTATCCTATTGAAACGGAAAATCCAGTAATTGTTAACGGGCTTCAATCAACTCAAGTGATATATGAGGTTTACAAAAGTCAACCCGAAAAGCTTGAAGATGTAGATGTAATGATTCGCCTCTATGATACAAAAGATGCTGATTTGGCTGAAAAAATAACCACTGCAACAAATACCCAGACAAGCATTAATGTTCGTGACAAAATAAGTAATCGAGACTTTAACCACTATCTAAAGGTTCTCTTTGAAAATAAAGGTATTGGATATATATCAAAGCGAGGAGATAGTTTTGAAAATAAATTAAGCCGTGAACTGGGCAAAACTGTTACAAGTGAAACATTGCTTAAGTTTTGGTATGCAACATACTACGAACGCCCAGAAACGGCTAAGACTTCTAAGAATCAAGTGTTACAACAGTTATATAGTGCCACAAGGGACTCAGACGACCCATTATTTAAATATTTTGGTGGGGATAAAGAATCTCCTCTCTATCCACAAATGCTCAAAGTTTATGAAATCCATAATTTCGTTGTAACAATGAGAAATGAGTCCTTGGATGATGCTCCAGATATAATTCAACATGCTGACGAAATACTTTGCTATGGGATATACAAACATATCGACTCCTCCACAGAAGATAAGACAATAAACTTGGATGCATATAATATAGCGATTATCTACGATGATGTTTTTCAGGACTTATTGACTGTTTCAGAAAATCACCAAAAAAAACTTGAGGAAATTGGACGAACCTATTCCCACAATAATTACCTAAAATCAGCTCAATCCCGCTTTGACCTCAATCAAATAAATGACTGGTTTGAATCTGAAAAGTAACACTTACTTTAATCAAAACAAGTTTAAACCTAAAGAAACCAGTTTATATTGTAAAAGATATTGAAACCATTTACGTTTAGCACAATGTAATCTGATAAACCCTAAATAATTGCCTCGGAATATGTTTGAGGGTCGAAGGGGTTTAAATCTTCAACCGATTCGCCAACACCAATAAATTTCACGGGAATTCTCATTTCATTTTCGATATGAACAATTACCCCACCCTTTGCTGTTCCATCGAGTTTGGTAATAACAATTCCAGTGACTTTTACCGCCTGATTAAAGGTTTTTGCCTGTTGGAGGGCGTTTTGTCCGACAGTTCCGTCCAGTACAAGAAGGGTTTCGTGAGGGGCAGTGGGAATAGCTTTTTGAATCACCCGGTGTATTTTCTTTAATTCTTCCATCAAATTAACCTTTGAGTGGAGCCTTCCGGCAGTATCTACCAAAACAATGTCACTGTTTCGGGCTTTTGCTGCTGAAAGCGCATCAAAAATCACCGCTGAGGGATCCGCCCCCTCCTGATGCCGTACAATTTCTGCATCACATTTATCTACCCAGACAGCTAACTGTTCAATTGCTGCTGCCCTGAAGGTATCTCCTGCTGCAATAAGAACTTTTTTCCCCTCTTCAGTGAATTTCTTTGCCAGCTTGCCAATGGTTGTTGTTTTACCGCTTCCGTTTACGCCAACAACCAAAATAACCGCTGGTTTATGGGCAAGATTAATTTCTCTGTTACTCTCAAGAAATCGTTTAAGAACTGATGTTTGAATAATTTCCCGTACTTCCTCGTTGGTTATATCGTCTCTTCTTTTGGTTCTTTTTTTCAGTTCCTCAATAATTTCGTCGGCAATTTCATAACCAATATCTGTTGCTATAAGTGCCTCTTCAAGCTCCTCAAGAACTTCATCATCCAAGGATGTTTTACCGGGCAGGATAAAGTTGATTTTTTCCTGTAGGGAGGATTTACTTTTTTGTAAGCCGGTTTTTATCCGGTCAAAGAAGGTTTTCATGGGGAGAAACTCCGGTCTTTACACTAAGAGAAAAAGCATTATTGCTTAACCTCGTCAAGGATATGCTTGAGAAGGTCACGTTCATAGATAACACCAACAGCTTTTTTATTTTTAACAACCGGAATAAAGTGAACTCTTTTAATTTTGAGAATTTTGCATATTTCTTCCACCAGAGTCGTGGGCTGTACTGTAATTAAGCGTTCATTCATATATTCGCTCACCTTGACTTCAAGGTCGCTGGAAAGTTCTTCGCTGGATAAAGGTTGATGCACATCCCTCATATTCACATCTTTTTCTGTGGGAAGTACTATGGAAGCAAGTTTATCGAGAAAATCAACAATTTTGGAATCGTAAGGCATATTATCAAAACCAATAACATCCCCTTCCGTCACAACACCAACAATTTCGCCAGTTTTTGAGTCATTAACAATTGCTCCATGTTGATTCTTTTCGTACAGTTTTTTTCCAACGTCAAGCATTGATTCTTCTGGGGAAACAACAACAAAATCCTTATGCATAATTGATTCGGCGTTCATGAGAAATCCTCCACATTAGATTGTTAATTGCGTTATTATATCAGTATTCAAAAGCCAAAAGTTACAATTCATTTTTCAGAAAATAGCGATAGAAACTTAGACTCTAACAAAAACAGCTTAATATGTCCTCGAATATATTTAAATGGCTAACCAGATTATTTTATTGATCACCCTCACCCCATTCTTTTCCACCTAGGGAGAAGGCTTTAGCCGAGATTACAACTCTATTATGGCGAAGGTAGGGGGCTGGTTAAATCGTATGAAAGTCCTCTACATTTTTCCTTGTATGTTGATTGGTGTTTGAGAAAACAAAAGATGGCTCTTACATCTACAGTCTGAAGAACCAAATTTCTCCACCTCCTTCTGCAGAAAGAATTTTTCCTTAAGTGTCTTGACAAGACCACATTCATCATATTGACCAAAAAAATAAAAGGCTTTTTT
>JADGAW010000275.1 GCA_015231815.1 Nitrospinota bacterium | reverse complement strand
TGGCTGGTTCCATGGAACACCACGAGAGTTTGTTTCCCTTCCATAACCAAAGGAACGGTTTAGTTGTTCAGCTTTGCTTTCTACAAAAAGTTCTTTTTGCCAGCTTTCCCAGTCCTTCCACATCCCGTGGCGGGACTTAAATCCCTGCATTAGCTGATGGACTTTTTCCTGATGGAATGGAACTTCACAAAAATCAAGAGTTGTCTTTGCTGTTGCTTGGAAGTCAGTGGCAAAATCTTCATACTTGAGGGCAAGAATATTTTTTTCATAGGCTTCATACGTTCTGAACTGTTGAACTGAAAAGTTCATCCATCGTTCCATGGCACCTTGGAAACGTTTTTCCTTTCCTTCTCCAAGATAGGTGAAATCTGCATAAGGCCAGTGATTGAGGTCGGGGTTGGAAAAAGAATCCACACTGTCTCTGCCATCCCTCATCATCCAAATGAATTTTGATTTTGGATATATCGTTATGAGTTGGGGAACGATGGTAAAGTCGAATAAAAACTTAAAGAAAAACTTGCTGTGAATTGCAAGCAGAAGACGGTCAACTGCCAAAGAGTTAATTCCCAAAACTTTTTGAATTGTTAACCATGGCTGTTCAAAATCGGAACCTTTATTCATTATTTCATCGGTGTAATTGACCGAATTGCATTGAAAGAGAGTAAATGGTTCCATGAACTGTGAATCCGTAAAGGCATTGAAAAATTTCTTGCATATCCAGGTAGAGCCAGTACGGGGAAAACCGTAAATCCATACAGGATGTGATTCTTTTGCAAACTTTATTAATACCTCTCTAAATTCTTCAAGGGTTTGAGTTGCTGCAAGTAGTTTCAGTCGTTGAGGGTCTGCATGAGCTTTAACCTCAGCAGGAAATAATTCCAAAAGTTCTGTACCCTTCATTGCTTACTTCCTAAAAGTTTTCTCATATCTATGTCCGCCCTTTCCTATTAAAGACTTTATATATTTTTATGTAATGAGATAGCATTTTAATAAAAATAACATAAATTAAAAAACAAAAGAAAATGTTCTTTATCGTTACTTAAGAGATGCAACCCCATCTGTTTCTATTAAAATAAGGCTTATATATCAGAATAACAGCCTCATTTTAAAGCGTTTATGGAAAACTATTTTAAATTTACCGAAAATAACACCAATCTGAGAACTGAGATTATTGCTGGCGTTACGACCTTTCTGACAATGGCATATATCATTATCATTCAGCCGGCAATATTGTCAAGTGACTTTACGGGCAACCCTACAGGTTTAGGCATTAACGAAGTCTTTCTTGCAACCTGTATTGGCTCTTCCTTAACCTGTATGATTATGGGGTTTTATGCCCGATGGCCTATCGCTCTTTCCTGTGGTATGGGTGAAAATTTCTTTTTTATTTCTGTCATTATGAGTCTGTCTGCTATGGGGATTTCTCACGCATGGCAGGTAACATTAGGGATGGTATTTATCAGTGGACTGGTTTTCTTCCTTCTTTCTCTTTGCAAAGTTACTCAGGTACTGACTGAGGCTGTACCTCAAAGTCTTAAAGCTGCAATAGCTGTTGGAATTGGACTCTTTATTGCCTTTATTGGTTTTAAAAATGCCGGGGTGATTGTTGACCACCCCGGAACTCTCGTAACATTAACAAAAGACTTTTTTACCGTTAACATGCTGGTATTTGCAACAGGTTTATTTATCACAGTTACTTTGATGGTTTTTAAAATTCGTGGAGCTTTACTTTTGGGGATTGTTGCGGCATCTGTTTTGGCATTGATATTGGGAAAAATTCACTTTAACGGTGTAGTTTCACTTCCTGACATTAATAAAAACGCTTTTCTGGATCTCGATATCATTGGGTGTCTGAACATAACTTTTATACCCTTTCTTCTCGTTTTTCTGGTCATGGACGTATTTGATACTATGGGAACTCTCTGTGCCGTTGCGGAACATGGGGGGTATGTTAAGGACAATAAAATCCCTCGTGCTGATAAAGTTTTTGTCGCTGATGCAAGCGGCTCAATGATTTCAGCATTTGTTGGAACGAGTACCATAACTGCCTTTATCGAAAGTACCACGGGAATTGCCGAGGGAGGAAGGACTGGTTTAACAAGTATTGTTGTGGGGTTGCTTTTTCTTGTAGCCTTATTTTTTACCCCGGTAATTACCATGCTTGGAAGTTATGCACCAATTACCGCTCCGGCATTAATTATTGTTGGAGCCATGATGCTTAAAAGTGCTCGGAATATTGATTTTCAGGATCCTTCAGAATATATTCCTGCTTTTATTACCCTTATTACGATTCCCCTTACCTTCTCAATAGCCGATGGACTTGCTCTGGGATTTATCAGCTTTGCTGCAATAAAACTGATAAGCGGAAAGGGCAATGATGTTCACTGGCTGATGTATATTATTTCCCTTCTTCTTCTCGCTTACTTTCTTTTTGTTCGCTCTTTAATTTAATGAAAAGTTTGGTAAATGTCATATATTGTTCACGTCTTTTTCTGTATCTGAATGAACGTCATTCTCCCCGAACTGTTTAAAACAACGACGAACACTTAAAATAGATATTAATGTATCATCAAATTGATAAATTACCCTGTAATCCCCATGAACTATTTGCCTCACATTCGTAAGTTCGAGTTCAGGAACCATTGGTCTTGCTCTAAAGTTACGCTTTAATAAGCTAACTTTATCAAAGAGAGAGTCAATCCATTCTATAGCTTTTAAAGGCTCTTTTTTAAAGGCATAAAGGACTATTTCCTCTAAACACTCAATAGCTAGAGGTGACCAGCGAATTGTTTTCATCTATTAAAATGTTTCATTAACTGTTCATAAGCATCACAATGAATAATACCTTCCCCTTCCTTTATTTGCTGTATGGCTAATTCTTTATCCTCGATCAGTTGAAACTTTTCAATTATTTTTTCATATTGAGAGACAGTAAGAATTACTGCCTTAGGAACTTTCCTCGTCATTAACAAAGCAGGTCTTCCGGTTTGTTCTATATAATTAATACAAACTCCAGGCTTCATCTTCATAGTACTGATAGGGAAGATTTCATCATCAGAAAAAAAGTTGCTCATTATTGTCTATTTTGAATTAATGAAAGTTAATTATTCTACGTCATTCTTCTTCATGGTGCAATGTATTATTTTTATCTTAAAAATAGAGATAGAATCTGACCATTGATGGGAGAAGCTTTGAATTCATTCTCAGAAACGGCTTTGAGGCAGCCGTTTCTTCCGAGGTCAACTGAACAGCTCCTTCACCTCTTGATGAAGTAGCT
>JADGAW010000274.1 GCA_015231815.1 Nitrospinota bacterium | reverse complement strand
TTTAAAATATCTTTCGCACCTTTTTCTTCAATATCTTCACTGTTAATCCAGTCAATTTTTACCCGTGCACCATTTGCAACGCCTGCATGAATAAAGGATTCATTTAATGATTTATAGGAATCCTGACAATCAATATATTTCCCCACAATGGCAATCCTGACCTCTTTTGAAGGGTTTAATGCCTTATCAACAAATTTTTTCCATTTTGATAAATCTTCTTTTACCCCTTGAAGGTTTAAAAGTTCGGTAATTCTTTTTCCAACACCCTCTTTATTGTAGATAAGAGGCACTTCGTAAATTGACTTTACATCAATTGCGGTAAAAACAGACTCATAATCCATACTGCAAAAGAGTGCTATTTTTTCTTTAACGCCGTTACTGAGTTTTTTTTCTGAACGACACAACAATATATCTGGCTGAATACCAATTTCCCTCAGCTTCATAACAGAATGCTGTGTTGGTTTTGTTTTAATTTCCCCGGCTGATTTTATATATGGCACCAGAGTTAAATGGGTATAGATAATATTTTCTTTTCCGGCATCATACCTGAATTGTCGAATTGCCTCAAGAAAGGGCAACGACTCTATATCCCCGACAGTTCCCCCAACTTCGCAAAGGAGGATATCGTACCCCTTTGAGGCTTTAACAATGGCACCTTTAATTTCGTCGATAATATGCGGTACAACCTGAACGGTTGCTCCAAGGTAATCCCCTCTTCTTTCCTTCATAATTACATCATTGTATATTCTTCCAGAGGTAATGTTATTTACCTTCCCCATTCTGGTATCAATAAATCGTTCATAATGACCAAGGTCAAGGTCAGTTTCCGCCCCATCATCAGTAACATAGACCTCCCCGTGTTGGAAGGGGCTCATCGTTCCAGGGTCAACGTTAATATATGGATCAAGTTTCATCATCGTAACCTTAAAACCCTGAGATTTTAAAAGATTACCAATTGATGCTGAGGCAATTCCTTTTCCTAATGAAGATAAAACACCTCCTGTAACAAAAATAAACTTACAGTTCCCTATATTCCTTTTCTTTCTTTTCATTTGTTATGTTCCACCTTAAAGTTTTTTTCGACCAGAATTAAAAAGTCCAATATAAAAGCATCAATTTCCTTTTCATATCGTTTTACTTTATGAACAAAAGTATTGTAAGCAATAACCGCTGGAATTGCCGCCGCCAAACCTGCCGCTGTTGCAATTAAAGCTTCGGAAATCCCAGGAGCAACACCACTAATGGAGGCTGAACCTTTAACGCCAATAACTCTAAAGGCATCCATTACCCCCCAAACGGTACCAAAAAGTCCAATAAAAGGAGCAGTATTTCCTGTTGTAGCAAGAAAATTAATTTTTCTCTCCAGCCTTATTACCTCTTCCGAAGCTGTTCTATCAAGAACTCTTTCCAAAGAACGGTATCCTACTTCAGACAATACTTTTTCTCCGGAACCCTTACCTGATACGCTTTGTTGTCCAAGGCTTTTTTGAATTTCCAAATAACCAGCAGAATAAATAGCACTTAAAGGAGTTTCTTTATAATGAACAACGTCATTGTACAACTGGGTGAGATTGGATGATGCCTCAAATTCTGCTCTGAAATTCTTTCCCTGATTATTAACCCGGGCATAGGAAACAGCTTTTGCGATAATAATTCCCCAACAAATAATAGACATGATAAGGAGAAGAAGCAAAACACATTTTGCAACAATTCCAGCCTGCATAATCATGACAATTACGTTATATTCAGAGATATCCATACTATTTTTAGGTTAAACGTTTATATTACAAGAAGCAACAACGTATCTCTCATCAAATTTCCTCAATATATAACTCTGATCTGAGGGACTTTACAAGTGCTCTTAAGTCTCCTATCATATCTTTCGTTGTCAGCACCTCAACAATTGCTGCTTTTGGGTCGAGTGTTCGTACAATTCCCAAACCTTCATAGGTACTCATCAAAATAGAAAAATAAACAATTCTTTTTGATTCTATTTTGAGAACAAGTTTTTCTCCTTTTTCCAGCACCTATCGTAATTCAAAGAGTGCGGAGTTGGTCATTTCAACAGCATCCTCAAGTTTACTATGTCTGCTGCTATACACAATAGCATCTTTATGTTCATGAAGCTGGTCACAACTATCGCAAAAAGGAAATTCTGAAAACATTCCTTCATCATGAGCATTCCTGATTGCATCATACTTTTTACTTCGAAATACTTCAGGAACTGACTGGGTATTTAAATCCCCAAGAATCATTTCACCGTTATAGTCCCAACAGCAGGGGATAACAGTTCCATCCCATTGCACCTGTAAAGGACCCGTTTGTGGTCTGCCACAACTTCTTTTATTATCATCAAGTCCACGGAATGTTCTTCCGTTCGACCAGTTATGCGGTCTCCAAATTTCTATAACATCAGCAATATTAATCCATTCAGATTTAAACTTTTCCACCTCATGTTCATTATTCTCCAGAAGAAGATAAAAAACCAAAACCTGAGGATTACCTTTTTTAACCGCACAGAGGTTTCGAATATTTCTGTTTGTTTCTTCAAAGGACAGGTTTACATGAACATCCTGATATGTTTTGTCACTTACGCCATAGAATGAAAACCTTATTTCATCAAGCCCTGCATCAATAAGCTTTCTGGTAATTTCTTCATTCCACAAAGAACCATTGGAAATAAAATTACAAAAAAGTCCTTTCGACTTCACATACTGAACCCTTTCTGCAAGCTTCGGGTCAATCAGGGGTTCTCCATATCCTCCAAGAAAGATTCTTTCAGCTCCACAATCCGTTACTTCGTCAATTAATCGACGAAAGAAGTCCATATCCATAATCCCCTGTTTTCTGGTATGTTTCTCACGGGGACACATAATGCACATGGCATTACAAATATTTGTTGTTTCTATTCTTACTTCTTTATTGGTTAGTTCAAACATGTTTTCATTTCGGGTAAGCGTGAAGTTCTATCCTTCAACGACCATTGCTTTTAATTCAGCCTGAGCCACAAGTTTTTCCTCTACATACGCCTCCCCTTTAAAAGACCAGATATTTTTTCTCGTCTTCAGTACAGACATTTTAATGTGAATACTATCTCCAGGAACAACGGGTACTCTAAATTTACAATCATCGATTGTCATAAAAAATACTGTCGGCGGAGTTGAATGTCCGAGTTCCGTAATTGCCATAATACCGCCAACCTGAGCCATTGCTTCAATAATAAGAACACCTGGCATAACAGGTTCTCCAGGAAAATGCCCTTGAAAAAAAGGTTCGTTAATCGTAACATTCTTT
>JADGAW010000273.1 GCA_015231815.1 Nitrospinota bacterium | reverse complement strand
AAGGAGGGTTTGACCATCAGGGGAGAAACAAACGGAATTCACTATTCCTGAATGCCTGAAATTAGGAGAACCATAAATTCCCGTTAAAGCCTCTCCAGAAACACCCCGGTAATAATTAAAGTTGGTGTCAAACTCCGAATAACCTTGAGAATCAAAAGTTTTACCACCACCTTCGACAACCTCTTTTCCTTCATAATATTGAAATATTTCTTCATCGAGCGTCACCCTGAGAAAATCATTTCGTTCCTTCGTTTTATCTATAGCAAGACGACCTGTCCGGTAGAGAAAAGCATCAACAAATGTTTTCATCCTCAGTTGCTGAAGAGAAGCAAACTTTATTTTTTCTTTTTCCAGCTTTTCTCCTCCCTTGTCAATCAGCTCAAACAATTCCTGATAAATCCAGTTTTTGGAAGCATCCCCTCTTTTGATCTTATTTTCTTCCGCTCTGACCTGACGATTAACCGTCAATTGCTCCAAAATATGTTTTTCTGATGACTCGGTTTCAGCAAGACACCTAAAGGCAAAGGGAAGTGTTCCCCTTGTGTCCTTTTGAAGAATGTCTTTGAGAATACCCAACAGGTAATATGCTCTGACATAATCCTTTCCGCAAATAATGGAGAGGGTTTCCAGTTCCAGTTTTTCGTCCTTTTGCACAACATCTTTTATAAGCCCTTTAACCTTTCGTTTGTCCTCTCCAAATCGTTCCTGTAAATATACTGCCGCAAGAAATTCCATTATGGTTGAATGAATAAAGATGTATTTATCGTACCCTGCCGAAACAAGAAGGTGTTCTTTTATGAAGTCCTCAATCCATTTATTTGTAACAGCTTCGAGTTTTTCATCGTTAATTCCTATAAGCCATTCCACACCTTCTTCTCTCTCCTCCTGCAACCATTCCAAAAAATATTTTTTCAGGGATGTTTTTGTTACCACCCTTTCTACCTTGCCGCTTTTCGCATCGAAAAGGCTTTCATAAGAAAGGCGTGTAAGTGCTCCGTATTGACTCTTAAGCTCAGGTTTTTTCTCGAAAAAGTCCTCCTTTGACGCTTCTTCCAGAAAGTAGGGAGCCTTCATGAAACTTTTGGAATATTCCCCTCCCTTTATTTTTTCCCATGTCTGGTTAAGAATAAACTTTATTATGAGTTCATAGGTAAAGAAACGAAGGTTGAAGTCGCCTTTTGTAAGAAAATAAGCAAGAAGAAGCATTGATGTGAGGGGCGTTCCGGCAAGTTTTTTCACCCAGGAAAACTTATAAATTCTTTGGTCAAATCGGTGGTAAACCTCGGAGTTTTCCCCATAAAAGTTTCTCGCCATTTTCCGCATGTCCTCCATACCAATCGGCATAACATTAAAGACCAGTTCATCGAGGTTTGAAAGCATTGTGAACTCGCCGGGTCTGGAGGACAAAAATATGCGGTTTTCAATCATTTCCACTTCACTTACCTGTCCAGTCAGATCGATATTTTCAATAATTCTTTGGGTGTCTTTAATAAAGGACATCAGGGTAGCAGTAATTTTCAAGACCTTTTCCCGAATTTCCCCGTTTGGGCATTCATCGAGGGCGTCAATAAGGACAATGACCCTTCTCTCCCCCCATGCACTCAAAACCTTTTCCGTCATATCCTTAATACTTTTTCTATCAAAATCGTTTAATTCATCATCTTTTTTTCCGGGACAAAGAAAGTAACGTGAAAGAAAGAGCAAACAGCCCTCGAGGGAATCGTTATTACCCTGATTAATCGGGTTTATTTTGGATTTAATATCACGGCAGTTCACCAAAAGCAGGTTTACCTCCCTGTCATTTTTCAGGGCGTTATAGGCAAAATTTCTTAATATTGTTGTTTTTCCTGCTCCGGGCAATCCAAAAATAAAACCTTTATTGTATTCCTTAAAAAGTTCCGATGCACTTATTTGGTTTTTTTCTTTGAAGGTCTTTTCATAAAGAGATTTTCGATGTTTTTCACTCATATTCGGATGGAACTCTTCTTCGGCATTTTGCAGGATCTTTTCAGACCGTATCCCTAACCTGTCTTTATATAATTCAAAATTTTTAAACCCCTTTCCCTCTTTATCGTGTTCTTTATCAAGGGAGAGGTTTATAAAACAGTCCTCCATACTTATTGCCTCGTATAGGTTGGCAAAAACGGGGATTTTTTTTACCGACTCAAAAAGCTCTTCCCTTTGCACCTGATAGAGGTCGATGTTGAGCTTCCCGTCCTTGCCTTCTGTCGGAGGTGTCAGGCGGTAAGCAACGGTGGTTTCGCCAAAAAGCTCAAAACCCTTAAAAGATTCCGACCAAATTTCCCGAAAAGAGCTGATATTTTTGTTTTCCAGAAAACTTTGCACCCCCATAAAAAGATCTGACGTAATAATAATTTCCCCGGCATCCGCCATTTTTTCCATGCGGAAGTTTTTTATGGCGTCTGAACCGCTTATATCTATCTGACCACTTATTTTGTCATGTTCAAACTGAAAGTAGGCGGAATGGGCTATCATCCGCAATTTGAGGTCAAAATCAAACTTCCCTTGGATTTTTTTCCGTACAAAAAAGTCCAGGATGATATCGGTGAATTTATCAAGGTCTGTCCCAAAAAATAAAATGGCATCTCCAAGTGACTTAAAGGCAGTAAAACCGTTGTCGTTTATGATTTTTTGGGCTTCCTCTACAAAATATTCCGTAAATTGCACTGATTTATGGTTCCCCAACTCGTTAACCTGCCCCGTGAAATTAACAATATCTATCAACACAAAAATTCCGTGATGGGTTCCTATCTGCAATGTATTTCCCATTTCAGCATCTCCTTTTTCTTCAGACTTATTTCTATTATTAAACGAAGAATTATAAACCGGATATACTTTTTTCCTTTCATTGGGAGTTTTTTCTTTTAGCACCTCCGGTCTTTCACCCTGCCACTGAGCTGGTTTTATGGAAACCCCGCCGCTTTCAAAAAGGTTATCGGTAATAAGGGAAAGCCAGAGAGGCAAAACCCTCAAGCCACTATCACTCCCCTCTCGATACTCTCCCCCTGAAATAATAAGTTTTGAAAAACTTTCCGAACCTTTTTGGTAATATTCCCACGCTTTTTCAACCGCTTTGGTGAGTTTTTTCTCTTTTTTATTATCAATTTCCCGTGAAGAATCAACTTCGATAAAAAGGGTATTTTTATTTTCAGCAGTTACAAAATCAACTTCCCTGTCCCGCTCGAAAAAATAGCCGAAATTAAAGTTTTTTCTTTTTAGTTCATTAAAGATTACCGTCTCAAAAAGCCTTCCCCTATCTTTGTCCTCATTGAGTGCTGTA
>JADGAW010000272.1 GCA_015231815.1 Nitrospinota bacterium | reverse complement strand
GTGGTTAAGCTTGTTTTGCTTTGCGTAGGCGAATTCCACATATCCTATGGAGCCTTTGACTCTTTTTACATAGTTTGCCACCCCTTCATTTCCTTTTCCTCCAATACCAACTGGCCACTTAACAGCTTTACCTACCCCAACTTTTTCCTTCCATTCCTTACAAACAGCTCCTAAGTAATTGGTAAAAATTGCTGTCGTACCCGAACCATCTGAACGATGAACTACCGTAATTTCCTGATCAGGAAGCTTTACTCCAGCATTTAATGCTGTAATTTTTGCATCATCCCACTTGGTTATTTTTCCGAGAAAAACATCACAAAGAGTTGCTGAATCGAGCTTAACCTCTCCTGCTTTAAGACCAGAAAGGTTTATGACGGGAACAACACCACCAATAACTGCCGGAAATTGTAAAAGGTTCTCTTTGGCAAGTTTTTCGTTATTCAAGGGAGCATCTGAAGCTCCGAAATCTACGGTTCTGCTGCTGATTTGTCTTTGACCTCCCCCTGAACCAATTGACTGATAGTTCATCTTTACCTGAGTTTCTTTATGGTAGGTAAAAGCCCAGGCAGAATATACCGGATACGGAAAGGTTGCTCCCGCACCATTCAGAGTTGATGCAGCAAAAGCTGTACTACTTAAAGAAAAGCTCAAAATCAGGGTTAGTAAAAAGTTTCGGACAATGTTCATCTTCACCTCAACAAAAAATTAATAAAGTATGGATCATGAATTCAAAAGACCAAATGAGGTCGAGTGAAATTCTTAAACCATGAATTGAGAGGTATCATAACAACGACAATGTTACAGAATTATTACAAAGAAGTTACCCTTTTAAGAAATGTAATATAAGGAAGGATAGAGGGTTTTGCAATATGATTATTTAGCTACGAGAAACAGAACAAGAATTAAGTTCAATGGGGTAGAGCTGTTATCTTATCATTGCATTTAAAGTGACGGGTAGTGAAATGTTTCACTTTTTACAGATAAATTTTTATGGCTGTTCCCTTTCCCTCCTCACTTTCAATGTTCATTTGCCAGCCATGAGATTTAACAAGATGTTTTACAATTGCCAGTCCGAGTCCAGTTCCTCCCTGCTCTCTTGATCTGGAGTCATCGACCCGATAAAAGCGTTCACCCAACCGGGCAATTGATTCCTTTGGTATGCCAAGTCCCGTATCAGCAATTACAATTACCTGTTTACCATCTTTGTTCAAAACCTTAACAGTAATTCCCCCCTGTTTGGTGTATTTAATAGCGTTGCTTACTAAATTGGTGAGAATTTGAAGAAAACGGTTACGGTCTGCTTCAATGTGAAGAAGTTCATTATCCGTTTCCATTTTCAGATAAAGGCCTTTTTTATCTGCATTTTTTTGGTAATCTTCAAAAACCTCAAGAATTACTTCATGAGGGGAAATATGATCAAGTTCCAAAGGAAGTGCTCCAAGTTCTATTTTCGAGAGGGTAATGAGGTCGTTGATAAGATTTTCCATTCTTCCCGTATGGTTTTGAATGGTTTTTATAAACTTTCTTGCATCCTTTTCGTTTTTCAGGGCTCCATCCAGTAAGGTTTCCGCCGACCCTTTTATAACAGTTATCGGAGTTCTTAACTCATGAGAAACGTTGGCAACAAAGTCCCGCCTTGTTTCGTAAACCTGTTTTTCCCGGGATATATTTCGAAATATAACCACCATACCAAAATATTTTGCTCCTTCATGCTTTATTGGACCAACCTTTATTTCCAAATGACAGGACAGTTTTTCCAGATAAAGGGAAATGGTGCTCTGTGCTTTGCTCTCTACGCAATTATTAATCATTGTTGTAAGAGAATCAATGGACAAAACATCCACCAATCTTTTATTCAGCAATTCTGGTTCTTTAAGGGAAAATAAATGTTCAAAAGAGCTGTTTACCAAGCGAACATAACCAACCTCATCCATAAGAACAATACCATCTGGCAAACTTCGCAGAGTTTCCTTAAGACGAGTTCTCTGCTCATGAGCGTTAAACATTTCTTCGCCATACCGAAGGGCAAGATTATTTATGCTTGTAATTAAAGGCTGAAACTCATTATTTTTTTCGTAAATAAATCTTTTTTTGGTTTCCCCTCTAATAAGATCATCTGTAAAGCTCTTTAGTTCGCTCATCGTTTTCTTTTGTTCCCGTAAAGAGATATAAAGATAAAGAAGTAAGAAGGAAAGAAAGAAAAGGAGGATTTCAGAAAACATTGTTACTCGCTGTTTTCTTCACTAAAGTAATAACCTGCACCACGTTTGGTAAGAATATATTGAGGGTTTGCCGGGGTATCTTCAACTTTTTCCCGTAACCTTCTAATATGGACATCTACCGTTCTTGGCTCAACAAAAACCGTATCCCCCCAAACACGGTCAAGCAATAAATCACGTTTATACACCTTACCTTTGTTTTGAACGAGATAAAGAAGCAGATTGTACTCACGAGAACTTAGGTTCAAATCAACCCCCTCTTTTTTAACCATTACTCGATCAATATCAATTTCCAACTTTCCTGCAACAAGAACTTCACCATCATTTTTTTCTTCTTTTTTATTACCATAGGTTCTTCTTAAAACTGCTTTGATACGAGCTAACAATTCCCTCGGACTAAAAGGCTTGGTTAAATAGTCATCAGCTCCCAGTTCAAGACCAAGGACTCTGTCTATTTCCTCCTCCTTAGCCGTAACCATAATGACCGGAATATCTGAGAATGTAGAATTCCCTTTCAGATACTTACAAATATCGAGTCCGTTCATTCCAGGAAGCATTAAATCAAGAATGATTAAATCAAATGCCTCTTTCTTTATTAATTCAACGGCATCTGTACCATTAAACTCACCATGAGCGTTATATCCTTCCTGCTCAAGATTGTACCGAATTAACTCATTAATATCTGGCTCGTCCTCAACCACCAAAACTGATATTTTCTTCTCCATCACTTATTTTTGTCTTAATTCTTATCACGAAAAACGTATTATATGTCTTCCTAAAAACATTGAAAGAAGAATGTTACAAATGTAACATAAATGTAATAAAAGCATTATAGAAGTTACATTAAAATTATGCTCATATTTGGAACTACTAATAGGTATATAAATGAACATCTTTAATGTAACTTCATAAAGAAATTACTTTAAGAAACAGTAATTCATCACACTATATCTACCTATTAACGTTTATATAAATTAAATAGTTACATTAACGATTAATGTCGGTTATTTTCTCTGGCTCGTAGAACGCTATGGTAAAAAATAACTGAGCATAACATAAAACTACGATTACTAAGATGGCAAA
>JADGAW010000271.1 GCA_015231815.1 Nitrospinota bacterium | reverse complement strand
AATTTATATTTTATAGAGGTTTATATGTAAAAAAGCCTTTTATATTAACATATAAATTTTTTACATTAAAAACCTTTCAGACGATTATATTTTCTTCTTCGGGAAGAATGCTGCTGGTGTCTGGTTGGAAGGTTTCTTGAAATTTATCAACCTTAGCTGTGGCTTTTTCAAAACGTTCAAAGCGGGCAATATGAAAGAGAGCCTCACCTTCATGAACAAGTGGAAGGTTGGTTTTTCCCAAAATAATTCCATCATAGTAAGAAATAATTTCAATGTCCTGCTCTCCAAACGGGTTGGAAATTACTCCAAGGACTTCGTTTTTCTTAACGCTGCCTCCCAAGGGTACAAAAGCTCTTAGGATTCCGCTTTCCGGGGCTCTTACCCAATAATTAGAATTTGCCTGTGCTGGAATAATACCTCTTTTTCTCTTTTTAGTGCTTGGAGGAAACATTCCAAGTTCAGCCATAACATTGAGGATGCCTTTAACTCCAGCTCTAATCGTTATTTCATCAAAGCGAAGAGCTTCGCCAGCCTCGTAAAGAAGGGTGGGGATATTTAAATCGAGCATTGCTTTTCTGAGGGAACCTTCAACAAAATTACCAGCAAGAATAACAGGTGTTCCAAAAGCTTTTGCAAGCTTTGCAGTTTCTTCGTCATTCATATTTGCTCTGATATGGGGAAGGTTACATCTATCAACTGCGGCTGTGTGAAGGTCTATTCCATAATTGCATTGGCTTGCAATTTCTTTAATAAAAAGCTGGGCAATTCTTCCTGCAAGTGAGCCATGATCAGAGCCGGGGAAGGAGCGGTTTAAATCTCTTCTGTCAGGAAGATAACGGGAACGGTTAATAAAACCGTGAACATTAACGATGGGAATAGCAATTAATCCACCTCGTATTCTTTTCATAATGGGTAATTTGAGAAGTCTTCGGATAATCTCAACTCCGTTAATCTCATCACCATGAATAGCACCGCTGATAAAAAGTTGAGGCCCGCTCTTTTTCCCGTTGATTACATGAACTGGCATAGAGAGGTTGGCGTGGGTATAGAGTTTTGCGACAGGAAGGTCTATTGTTGCTCTCTTACCGGGTGCTACTTTTTCACCATTAATTGAAATATATTTACTCGACTTCATCCTTTTCCACGAGTGCGTGTTTTATTTTTCTTTGCGTTTTTTTCGATAAACGTTACTATCATTGAGGCGACATCTTTTCCTGTAGCTTTTTCTATTCCTTCGAGTCCGGGAGAACTATTTACCTCTAGTACTAAAGGTCCATGTTTTGAACGGACAATATCAACTCCGGCAACATTTAATCCAACAACTTGAGCTGCCCTTACAGCAATTGCTCTTTCTGCCGGATTAAGTTTAACTAAAACCGCAGTACCACCTCGGTGGAGGTTTGATCTGAACTCCCCCTCTTTTGCTTGTCTCTTCATTGCAGCAACAACTTTATCCCCAATGACAAAACATCGGATATCCGCTCCACCAGCTTCTTTAATGAACTCCTGGATAAGAAAATCAGCTTTTAATTCCCGAAAAGCATCAATAACCCCTTCCGCAGCTTTTTTTGTTTCGGCAAGGACAATTCCCCTACCGTGAGTTCCTGACAACAATTTCACAATCAATGGTGCACCGCCAACCAGTTCTATAAGGTGTTTTGTGTTTTGAACACTGTGAGCAAAGCTTGTGACAGGCAGTCCAACTCCTTTTCTGGAAAGTAACTGAAAAGAACGAAGTTTATCTCGGGAACGTCCAATTGCGACAGATTCATTTAAAGGAAAACTTCCTGTCATTTCAAATTGTCTTAAAACAGAAAGCCCATAAACAGTAATTGATGCACCGATCCTTGGTATTACTGCATCATAATAGCCAACATCTTCACCTTGGTAATTTATTCCAGGGGCAGATGTTGCAATGTCCATATAACATTTAAGGGTATCAAACACCTTTACGTCATGTCCTCTTTCTCTACATGTTTCCACAAGCCTGCTTGTAGAATAGAGCTTTTTATTCCTCGACAAAATAGCAATTTTCATATCCAAATTCTCCTTCCCTTAATTATTTTCCCATTAAATAAGATTTACCCGCATTAACCAAAAATCTATTTTTTATTGCATGTCGTCCTAAAAGCATTCTGAATTTCATTATATCCCTTTTCGTTAAGGTCGCTTCGATATCCCATGACTCTGTTCCAAGGTTTATTGTCGTCAGAATTACGGGTCTTTTTTCTTTATGACCCCCAGAATCGGTTACATATCTGTCATCCACAATTAAAGCTTCACATTCAGTAATAACATCATTGTTATTTTGAATCGGGTGGACTTTAAAACGTACCATTTTTACTCCTTTTTTCGTAAACCTTCTTACTGAGAAGGCATGTATTGCAGAAGTTCTTGCACCAGTGTCAATCTTGATTTTTATTCTGTTAATTCCTAATCCAGGGAGTGATGCCCATTCTCTCCAGCCAAGTTGCGGAAGGTTTTCTGCTTCTTTATCCATTTACCTTTTTTTTATCAGGGTTAATGTCAATTGGAAAAGGACTTGTCGCTGTTCCAGTATAAAGGCTAAGGTGAGGAAAAGGAATCTCAATGCCTTGTTCATCAAAAATCTTCTTAACATTTATGTACATACTGTTTCTCAATTCGAGGTAATTTTGTTTTAGTGACCAAACACAAAATTTGATATTAATAGAAGAATCTGCAAAACCGTCAATAATAAACGTTGGTTTTGGCTCATTTAAACAAACGGGATTTTTATCAGCAACTTCTATCAAAATATCCCTGACCTTTTCTAAATCTTCCTTATAGGCGACTCCAACCACGAAGTCAAACCTTCTGATAGGGTACTTGGTTAGTGTGGTTGTTTGAGATTTAATGACTGATTCATTGGGAATGCGAACGAATAAATTATCAAAGGTTCTCAGTTTTATCGAAAGAAGGTCTATTGAGACAACTTCTCCTAAAGTTTGATCTACCTTAATAACATCCCCTATGGAGAAAGGTCGTTCTCCTATTAAAAATAAACCGCTTATGAGATTGGAGGCAGCAGTTTGTGAGGCAAAACCTATAGCGACAGATACTATTCCCGCAGCTCCCAGTAAAACGCTCAGGCTAAATCCCATATCATCTAGTGCCGTTATAACAAAGAGTCCGAGAATAAGATAAAAAATCAGCCACTCGACAATCACCCGGTGTTGAGCTTCAAGATATTTTTTGAGAAGTTTTGTCACCCATTTTCGACTGTATTTAGCTAACAGGTAGCCAACTACAATGAATATAAACCCTTTTAGAAAAACAAAGAACTGTGCATGTTCCAAAACTTTTGTAAATATAAT
>JADGAW010000270.1 GCA_015231815.1 Nitrospinota bacterium | reverse complement strand
TGAAAAAAGAAGTTAATAAAGTCGGAATTGTTGCCAAACCCCACATGAAAAATGCCGAGCCTGTTGTGCTGGGTCTCGTAAGATGGCTGAAGGAAAAGGAAATTGAACCTCTAATTGACAGCAACAGTGCAAAAGCAGCAGGAATTGTGTCAGATTTAACAAAAGACGATTTGGCGAGAAACTCTGACGTAATAGTTGTTTTAGGAGGAGATGGAACATTAATTGGTATGAGCCGTTGCATTAAAGACCGGGATGTTCCATTATTCGGAATAAATTTAGGAAGCTTAGGCTTTCTCACGGAATTTGCTCTGGAAGAAATGTATCCGGTTCTTAGCAAAATAATTGCCGGGGACTTCATGACTGAAGAAAGAATCATGGTTGAGGTACGTGTTATTCGCCATGATGAGGAAGTTGCTTATTTTTCTGCCTTAAACGATATTGTTATTAACCGTGGTCCCATTGCACGGATTATTCATCTGGAGTCTTGGATTGACGCAAAATTTGTAACAACCTATAAGGCTGATGGTTTAATTATCTCAACGCCAACGGGGTCAACTGCTTACTCTCTTGCTGCCGGAGGTCCTATTATGTTCCCCCTTTTAAATAACCTCATTATTTCTCCTATTTGTCCTTTTTCCCTTACCAACAGACCTATTATTATTGATGCTTCTTCAAATGTTGAAGTACATTTGGTTTCTTCGGATAACGGAACAATGTTAACAATTGACGGACAGGATTGTATTGAACTGTACAAGCACGACTTTATTAAAGTAAGAAAGTCAGAACGCTCAATGCAACTTATAACAACTAAAAACAAGAACTTTTTTGACATTTTAAGAAAAAAAATGGGTTGGGGTAAAAAATAGTGGAGGAGAAATAAACCCCAATGAGAATTATTAGCGGAAAATTCAAGGGCATTACGATTAAGAGTGGCAAGGTTCCCGGAGTAAAGCCCACACAGGGAAATATTCGCGAAGCTTTTTTTAATATAATTGCTGCTACCACCAAATTTGAAGAAAAAAGTTTTCTGGACATGTTTGCAGGCTTCGGTGGAAACGGTTTGGAAGCTATGAGCAGAGGAGCAAAGGTCGTTACCTTTCTTGATAAATCACCAGCAGCAGTTAAATTCATTTCACAAAACATCTTAGATATAGAAAAAAAAACTGGTATCAAGGCAAATGCGTACATTCTTAAAGATGATGTCTTTACCGGATTTAAAAAGCTTGAAAGAAGAAAAATAGCCTTTGACATTCTTTTTCTTGACCCTCCCTATGATACTGATTTAGTAAGAGAGGTTGTTTTGTATTTGTTAAGGTCATATAAAAAAGGTAAAGGTCTTTTAAATAACGATTTCGTTCTTGGAGCAGAATGGGAGTTCAAACGCAATGAAGAGTTTCTTGCTGACATAAATGCCTTGAAAATGCCAGAGAATATGAGCATTGAAAACAGAAAGTATGGCTCACATAGTCTTCTCATTATCAGAGGAGGCTCATATGCCTTGTGATTGAGAAATAGAGATAAAAACTAATTAACTCTTGAGACCATTGATGGGATAAGCTTTGAACTCATTCTCAGAAACGGCTTTGAGACAGCCGTTTCTTCCGAGGTCAACTGAACAGCACCTTCACCTCTTGTTGAAGTCGCTGTTCAGTTGAAAATCCCTTCAAAGCTTGTCCATCAATGGTCTCAAGAGTGAATGGTCTTTTATCTCTATTTCTCAGCTTTAAACTTTAATCGTTATTGCTGTGGTAATCAGATAAAATAACGGAAAATATCTAACACAACAATTTTGACCGAATTTTTACACAAACTCAGGAAGCTTGCCTTTTATTTTTCCCCCGGTTACCTGTATCGCTATTTTTTCCTTCAGTTAAGTGGTAAGGAAGTTATTGTTTCAGGTAGGTGCAGACAGTGTGGCAGTTGCTGTAAGGAACTTTCTCTTGATATCGATGGTGAATGGATAAAGTCGGAAAAGAATTTTGAACGACTAAAAAGCAGATATCCGGAATATGACCGAATGGAAATTACCGGAAGAGACAGCTCAGGCAACCTAACCTTTCAGTGTACGTGGTTATCTGAAGAAAATATGTGTAAAGACCACGAAAACCGTCTGGAAATATGCGATACCTTTCCCAATAAAGAACTGTATATTATGGGAGGAAAACTTCCCGATGGATGTGGGTACAAACTTCAGGCTGGTGTTCCCTTCAACAAAGTACTTGAGGAAAAACAATGAGCGAAACTATGATGAAAATTGGTCACATGCAGAAATTGCCCGTTGACCGAATGGCAGAGCAGGGAGCTTATCTGGGTAACGACCGAGACGTTGTTTTACTTCCTAAAAAATATTTTCCCGAAAAGGGTTTAAAGGTTGGTGATACCATTGAGGTCTTTCTCTACACCGACTCTGAGGACAGACCAATCGCCACAACCCTGAAACCAAAAGCTGTCGTAGGTGACTTTGCCCCTCTCTGGGTAAAGGATGTAAACAAGTATGGTGCTTTTCTTGATTGGGGGCTGGAAAAGGATCTATTTGTACCCTATAGGGAACAAAGAAAAGAGCTTACTCAGGGGGAGCGGCATGTTTTTCGTGTGTTGTTGGACGATATTACCAACCGGGTTATTGCTACAACAAAGCTGGGGGGCTTTATTCAAAAACTTCCCGAAACTGTTAAGGTTGGTGATAAGGTTTCCTATCTGGTTTTTAGTTTGGTGGAAGAGGGCGCACGGGTAATTGTTAATAACGCCTATCTCGGAATGCTTTATTTCAGCGAAGTATTTGAAACGCTGGAAATCGGAGCACAAGGGGAGGCGTACATTAAGAAAATCAGAAGTGACGAAAAACTTGATTTAATCCTTCGACCTGAAGGGTATAAAGGTTCCGTGGCTGAAGCAGATAATTTGCTGGAAAAACTAAAAAGTGCTGGTGGCTTTCTTCCCTATAACGCTAAAAGTAGCCCTTTTGATATTGAGGAGGAATTTACCATGAGTAAAAGGGATTTCAAAAAAATCATCGGCAAGCTTTATAAAGAACGAAAAATAACAATTACAGATAAAGGCATGAAGCTCGTGGCTACTGGAGATTCTTCTCCTGTACGTTAATTGTCCTAATATTTTTATATACAATCACTTTATTATTCACGGTGCCAAAGGAAACTACTCAAACGTAGAAAAATGCCGACATTTTGTTTTGTCGTATTGGAACGTTAATAGTGAGACAGGAATGTACTTTATTCTTAATTATTTTTATGGTATTGATAAATAACATCAAAGCAAATACCTAACGATTCTTGATTCGTATGTCTTCTTGCAATAGTATATTGTATCTCCTTGCTAATGTCATCTGGC
>JADGAW010000026.1 GCA_015231815.1 Nitrospinota bacterium | reverse complement strand
TAGTTGTAAATCTCTCTATAGTATAATCTTTTCCTTTATTAACGTAAGAATTAGAACATGCTTGATACAAGATTTATTGCTGAAAACTCTGAAAAGGTAAAGGAAAATTTAGTTAAAAGAAATGATAAACAGGATATAGATGAACTTTTAAGCCTGATTGAAAAACGAAGAGTTCTGCAGTCGGAAAAAGAAACAAAAAGGGCTGAACAAAATAAATTTTCCAAAGAAATTGGAAAATTTAAGCAGGACAAAGAACTGTTTCAACAAAAACTATCTGAAATGAAGAGGCTTTCAGAGGAACAAAAAGAAAAAGAAGAGTTCTTCAGAGAAGTTGATGAAAAAGTTCGTTCAATTATTTTAGGAATTCCCAATATTCTTGATGACTCTGTTCCTACGGGTCAGGACGAAAACGACAATCCCGTCGTAAGAGTTGAAGGAAACCCTCCGGAATTAAGCTTTTCTCCTTTACCGCATGAGGTTATTGGGGAAAAAAATGATATTTTAGACCTTAAAACAGCGGCAAAAATCACGGGTAGTCGTTTTGCTCTCTTTAAAGGTTTTGGAGCTCGACTCGAAAGAGCCTTAATTAATTTTCTCCTTGACCTTCAGACAAAGGAAAACGGATATACAGAAATTTCCCCTCCATTTATTGTCAATGATGTCTCTTTAACAGGAACAGGTCAACTTCCCAAGTTTAAAGAAGATTTATTTCAACTAGAGGGGACTGACTATTACCTCATTCCAACAGCGGAAGTTCCGGTAACAAACATTCACCGGGATGAAATACTGAAGGAAGATGATTTGACAATTAAATATTGTGCATATACCCCCTGTTTTAGAAGTGAAGCAGGTTCCTATGGAAAAGATACCCGCGGCATAATTCGTCAGCATCAGTTTGATAAGGTTGAATTGGTGAAGTTCTGTAAACCCGAAAACTCTTTTCATGAGTTGGAATTATTATTGGAAAATGCTGAGCTCCCTCTGAAAAAACTTGGACTTGCTTACCGGGTAATACTTCTTTGTTCCGGGGATATTGGTTTTTCTTCAGCTAAAACATACGATATTGAGGTTTGGATGCCTTCCCAAAACTGTTACCGGGAAATTTCTTCCTGTAGTAACTTTATTGACTTTCAGGCAAGAAGAGCAAATATTCGTTACCGAAAAGAAGATAAGAATATTGAATTTGTGCATACTCTCAATGGCTCTGGACTTGCTGTAGGAAGGTTGTTTGCTGCAATTTTAGAAAATTTTCAAAATGAAGATGGAACCTTTAATATCCCGGAAGCTTTAAAAAACTATTTATAGCAAGGTTGGAAACCTCAACATTTATGCTCCAACCCTTGATTTCAGTTTCAACAAAAAATAGTTATTGAAACTTTGAAGTAAGTACTGAACCCTTTTATTCTCATACATGACAACCAAGGAACGCTTTCTTATTGTTATTCCTGTTTTTAACGAAGAGAAAAATATAGAAAAGGTTCTTAAGGGAATTCAAGAGAACCTTCCAAAGGATATTGAGTCTGAAATTCTTGTTATTAATGATGGCTCTACTGACGGTACAAGTCAGAAACTGAGAAATAAAGAAATCACTGTTATTACTCACCCCTTTCAATCGGGATACGGGACAACCCTCCAAACCTCTTATAAGTATGCAGCCTCCAAAAGGTTTGATTATTTAATTCAAATTGACGGAGATGGACAACATCATCCTTTTTTTATTAAAGATATCCTTGGGAAATTAAAGTCAGGTGAAGGCGATGTGGTTATAGGTTCCCGCTTTATGGAAGTGAAGGAAAATATTCACCTGGAAGGAAATCCTTATCGGGGTACATTTGCAAGAATGGTTGGAATGAAACTTTTTGCCTTTATTGTAAGCTTTTTTACCGGTTTGAAGGTAACAGACCCCACTTCGGGATATATCGGAATGAATCGGGAGGTTTTTTCCTTCTTAAAACAAGACATCTATCCGGTGGATTATCCTGATGCTGATGTAATAATAATGCTCTGCAAAAAAGGTTTTAACGTTATTGAAACTCCAGTTCTCATGTCGGAAAATAAAGACAAAGGAACATTACATCGAGGCCTAAAGCCTGTTTTTTATATTTACAAAATGTTTCTTTCCATTTTGGTAACTCTCCTGCGAAAACACTAAGAAGATTTTTCCCGTAAAAGCATTTACAGGTATTTCAGAAAACCTCTTTTATACTCTTTCATTACTCTTCTATAATTTAGTTATGTAAGAAATAAGAAAGATATTTCATTGGGTATAACCCTCTTTAAGCTATAATACTCGCCCTTTTTATCAATAAAAACCAACGAAAAAATGCATAAGATTAAAAATATAGCGATAATTGCCCATGTTGACCATGGAAAGACCACTCTTGTGGATAAAATCCTCATGCAAGGACATCTTTTTCAGGAGCATGAAACTCCTGGTGAATTAATTATGGATAGTAATGACCTTGAAAAAGAGAGAGGCATAACAATTTTGTCAAAAAATGTCTCAGTAAACTACAAGGGAACAAAAATTAACATCATTGACACTCCTGGCCACTCGGATTTTGGTGGTGAAGTTGAACGGGTTTTAAATATGGCTGATGGAGTTCTTCTTCTTGTTGATGCTTTTGAAGGGCCAATGCCACAAACTCGCTTTGTATTGAAAAAAGCTCTTGAAATGGGTAAAAAACCCATTGTTGTTATTAATAAAGTCGATAAACCAAACTGTACGCCGGATGCTGTTCATGATGGAGTCTTTGACCTTATGTGCAGTCTTGATGCAACTGATGAACAGCTTGAGTTCCCCTGTATTTATGGTTCAGCAAAACAAGGGTGGATGTCAACTGATTACAATAACCCGACGGAAGATATTACACCACTTCTTGATTGTATACTTGAACATATTCCTTCCCATAAAATTGAAGAAGGGCATTTACAAATGTTGGTAACCTCCATTGAATTTTCCTCTTATACCGGAAAAATTGCTGTTGGAAGGATTCAAAGAGGTTTAGTGAGAGAAGGCGATACCGTTGCCCTGATTAAACACGGTGGCTCAATTGAAAAGGGGAAGGTTAAAGAGCTGTATGTTTTTGTGGGACTGGGAAAAGTTCGTGTTGAAGAAGCAGGAGCCGGGGAAATTTGTGCTATCTTTGGTATCGATAATTTTGAAATAGGTGATACGATCTCATGCGCCGGAAATCCAGAAGCACTTGAAGCAGTAAGAATTGACGAACCAACAATGAGTATGCTTTTTACCATTAATAATTCTCCTTTTTTTGGCAAAGAGGGTAAATTTGTAACATCCCGCCACTTAAAGGACAGACTTGAAAAAGAATTGGAAAAAAACCTTGCCATGAGACTTAAGGCAACAGATTCTGCTGACAAATTTATTGTTTATGGTCGAGGAGTACTTCACCTTTCCATTCTTATTGAAACAATGAGGAGAGAAGGATACGAATTGCAAATCGGTCAGCCACAGGTGCTTTATAAGGAAATTGATGGAAAGAAACATGAACCAATTGAGGAGTTGACTATTGATCTTCCCGAAAATTGCTCAGGTAAGGCTATCGAGATGGTGGCAAAAAGAAAAGGGGAGATGATCAATATGGCTCCTAAGGGAGATAGAACAGTAATTGACTTCAAAATACCTTCTCGTGGAATTATAGGTCTAAGAAACAGCCTTTTGACTGCAACTGCCGGAGAGGCGATTATGAATCACAGGTTTTTGGACTACGAGCCATACAAGGGAGAAATCGAGGGTAAGCAAAATGGGGCATTAATTGCCATGGAAACTGGAACCACCATTACTTACGGTATGGACAAACTTCAGGATAGAGGAATTTTCTTTGTTGGTCCAGGTGAGGAAGTCTATGCTGGACAGGTAATAGGCGAAGCAAATCGTCCCGTTGATATTGTTTGCAACGTTACAAAAGCAAAAAAACTTACCAATATGAGAGCTTCCGGAGCTGATGATAAAGCAAAACTTGCTCCTCCTATTCGGTTTAGTCTTGAAGAAGCTCTTGAATACATCAGGAGAGACGAATATGTTGAGCTTACTCCAAAATCATTGAGGTTACGAAAAATCTATCTTGACGAAAACGAACGAAAAAGAATGTCTAAGGAATCATAAGAAAAAAAGGGGCACTATTAGAGAAAAAACATCTGTTCGCCGTATTTGGAGTATGCAAACTGTTACTGAGAACTATAGCTTTTAAGAAAAGGTCTGATGTCTTTTGTAAATTGGCTAATGTACTGAGCTCCTTTCCAGACCTTAAGAACCTTCCCCTTACTGTCAACAAGAAAACTTGTCGGAATAGTGTGAATCCCATAATTTTTTCCAACACTTTTATCTGCGTCAAATAACACCTTTGTTCCGTTTTGGTATTTTTCGAGAAATCTGTTGACATCGTTGCGGCTTGAAAAAATATTAACAGCGAGAATCTCAATTTTTTCACCCTCCAATGCCGCAGAGAGTTGAGGCAGTTCCTGAAATTCCTCTTTACAAGGAGGACACCACGTTGCCCAGAAATTAATAAAAAGTAATTTTTCTTGATAATCATGTATGGAAACAGCTTTTCCATCCAAGGTTTCACCTAATTTTTCTGGAGCAGTTTTTCCTTCCCAACCACCTTTTGAAAGACTGTTTAGCCATGTTTGTCCCCATTCCCACCACTTTAAGCTTTCAGCATGGAGAGGTACTGTGAAGGTAAAGGAAATGGAAATAATAGCAGCGAATATAATTTTCTTCATAATTTATTCAATAAGGTCGTACTAAATTAACAGTTAGTGCTTAGTATAGTACGAAATTGAGTGTCTTTAACTAACTTAATTTTAAAGTTAAAAAAAAATATTTTTTTTGTTTTTTTTGAATTAATGCTGTATAGTATTCGTTCGTTTTATTTTTTTGTTTTATTAACTTTTCTTATTCATTTTTTTTGGAGGTATGTAGTATGAAATTATTAAAACTTATCCCGCTTTTTCTTTTGAGTGGTCTTTTGGTAGTAGGGTGTTGCCAAGAGAAGCATGTTGAAAAAGCTATCGCTCAGGTAGTTGATTCAGATAAGGATGGAGTGCTTAACGGAGCAGATGCTTGCCCAAGAACTCCAATGGGTGCTCCTGTTGACTCAAGAGGTTGCTGGGTACTTCAAGGTGTTAAGTTTGCAACGAACAGTGCAACTTTAACAAAAGCTTCTTCAGCTATTCTTAATGCTGCTGCTGCTGTTATAGCTAAAAACCCTACTCTTAAAATCAGAGTTGATGGTCATACTGACAATAATGGTGATGCAACTTACAACTTAGGTCTTTCTAAAAGAAGAGCTAACGCTGTAAAAGCATACCTTATTAAAAAAGGAGCTTCTGCTGCTAATTTAAGTGCACAAGGTTTTGGTCTTACTAAACCTGCTGCTTCTAACGATACAAAAGAAGGAAGAGCACAAAACAGAAGAGTTGAACTCTCTGTAATGTAATTTGAACCATTGGGGGAGGGATTTTCCCTCCCCTTTCTTTTTTTCCTCCCTCCCTAAGTTTCAATTGCATCTTACATTTTTTTCTTACACGTATTGCCAAGACTTTCTCTACCCACATAGTTTATTTCTGTAGCACATACAAATAAATATGCTAAATGTACTTTTTGTATTTTGTATTGGGTAATTTCAGAAAAGATGAAAGAGATCAATAAGGTTTCAGGCTGATTTTATTGAAATAAAAAAACTAATAAAATCCCTCTAATGCTTTGAAAAGCTCATCTCTACGAATAGGTTTGGATAAATAACCATTCATTCCAACATCAAGACATTTTTGCTTATCTTCACCAAATGCCATAGCCGTCATGGCAATTATCGGAATATTGCTCTTGGTTCCTTTTTCTTTTTTTCTAATAGTTTTTGTTGCCTCATAGCCATCCATTACCGGCATATTAATGTCCATGAGGATAAGGTCAAAGCCCCCCTCAATAAATTTATCAACAGCAATTTTTCCATTTTCTGCAACCGTTGTTTTATGACCTTTTAGTGCAAGAGTTTTCTTGGCAATTGCTTGGTTTACCATATTATCTTCTACAAGAAGTATGTTGAGTATTTTTGTTTCCTTGTTTTCCTCAACAGCCTTTTTTGCAGCCTTCTCCTTTTTTGCCAGAGCTTCTTTTTTCTCTGGGCTATCAAGAGTAATAATTTCTGTAATTCCTCGTATTAAACTGTCATGCTTAACGGGTTTAATCAGGAATTGAATTATTCCCAAATCTTCCATCAATTCTTTATGTTTTAATCGATTATCGGTGGTGAGCATCATAATCGTTTTCTTTGCAAGAGCAGGATTGTTTTTTATTGTTTTCTTCAATGGACAATTGTTTTCCTTAAAGTTATGGCAATCTATGAGAAGAACATCAAAGGAGTTTTCTTCAAGCTTTTTCAATACATTTTTCTCAATAGCAGTCATTGTTTTTACACCAAAACTATTTAAGGTTTCCTGAAGTATCTTTTGGTTGGTTTCATTATGGTCAATAATCAAGGTTGTGCAATCTTTTATTGCACCTCCCTTTTGCTCCTTGGAAACCTCCTCGTTTTTCTTTGATTTCCCTAATTCAATAGTAAAGTTAAAAATACATCCCTCTCCGTAAACCCCTTCAATCCAGATACTTCCATTCATTTTTTCAACCAGTTGTTTTGAAATAGCTAATCCAAGCCCAGTACCACCATATTCACGAGACGTTGAAGAATCTGCTTGAGAAAAACTTTTAAAGACCTTTTCCTTTTTGTCATCTGGAATTCCTATTCCTGTGTCAGAAACAGAAAAGCAGAGGATATTGGCTTCATTTGTTACTTCTACCTTTTCAAGAGTAAGTTTAATTTCCCCCTTAGCAGTAAATTTAACAGCATTGGAAATCAGGTTAATAATGATTTGCCGTAAACGATTGGGATCGCCTATGTGAAATAAAGGGATATCCTCCTGTATTTGACAGAGGAGTTCCAGTCCTTTATGATGAGTTCTCATTGCCATTATTTCCAATGTTTTTTCAATGAGTTCTCTTATATTGAAGTCAATATACTCTAGTTCAAGGTGACCCGATTCAATTTTAGAAATATCCAAAATATCGTTTATTAGCCCAAGGAGATTTTCTCCTGCATTTTTGAGGGTGTTTACATATTCTTTTTGTTCAACTGATAAATGAGTATCTTCAAGAAAATCAGCCATACCAATAATTGCGTTCATCGGTGTTCGAATTTCATGACTCATTGTTGCGAGAAATTCACTCTTTGCCTTATTTGCTTTTTCTGCTTCAAGAGCATACCTTTCCGCTTTTACCCGTGCTTTTTTAACTTCCATTTCCGCAAGCTTCAGCTTTGTAATATCTCGTGAAACCCCCATAGTTCCATATATAACTTTTCCATGGGCATCTTTAAGTAATGATGCAGAAATCGATGTGGGAAAAATTGCGCCATCTTTTCTTTTATTCAATGATTCGCCGAAATAAGTTCCTGAATCTTTGAGTCCTTTTTGCATTAATTTTTCATCTTCTTCTGTTGCATACAGGATAGAGATATCTTTTCCGGTAAGTTCCTCTTTTTTATAACCAAAGGTTCTTTCAGCTGCACGATTGAACTCAACAATTTTATTATCATTGTCACAGCTAATTATCATATCTATCGAACTGTCAATGATGTTACGAGAATATGCCTGAGCTTCCATTAACGCTTTCTTATGCTCATTAAGCAAAAAGTTTTGTTCTTGAAGTTTATCTAAAAGAGAAAAACTTCTGATATGAGTTTCAATTCTGGCAATAAGTTCATCGCCGTCAAAAGGTTTAATGAGGTAATCATCGGCTCCTATTTTCAGAGCTTTCAGAACATCATCCTTTTCCGAAGAACCTGTTACAATGATAATAGGAATATTTCTATAACGTTCATCCTGTTTTAAGATTTTACAGACTTCAAAGCCATTCATAACAGGCATCTGATAATCAAGAAGAATTGTTGATGGGTTAAACCCCCTTTCCAATAAATCCAGTACCGCTTTTCCATTGTCAACAATTTCATGTTCATATCCGTATTTGGTAAAAACGGAGGAAAAGATATTTCTGCAAATAAGACTATCATCTGCCACCAAAACTTTTTCTACTCTCGTTTTGCTGGAACTTGCAAGAAGGTGACTGATATAGTTTCTGAGATACCCTTTGGTAAAAGGTTTGGTGAAGTATTCAATTGCTCCGACCTCAAATCCTTTTTCTCTTTCCTCCTGAGTATTATTTGAAGTGAGAATAATGATGGGGATATCTTTCGTAATGAGATTTGTTCTCATAGCATGGCATGCTTCATAACCATTCATGATCGGCATGTTAATATCCATCGTAATTAAGTCTGGCTTTTCCAGTAAAGCAATTTCAACAGCTTCTTCACCATTCTTTGCTGTAAGAATTTGAAAACCACTTTCCTGTAGTTCTTGAGTAATGGACAAACGAACAAGGTGACTATCATCTACAACAAGAATTCTCTTTTTAAGCCTTTTGGAATGCTGAATTTCAGAATCAATGATAATATTGATGAAATGTTTGGCCTCAAAGGGAAGAGGAAGAAAATAGTCGATACCGATTTCATAACCAGTCACCATTCTGAAGTTTTCCTTACTTCTGGATAAAAGAGCAATCTTAATATGTGATGAGTTTTTTGATTCTTTGATTTTTTTGATAACCTTTACAAACTTTCCTTTTTCCTTGTCCAGAATAATTAAATGGGGTTTTACTTTTTTAATAAGTGCCGATAATTTTTCTTCGTCATTACAAGGGTTAAAACCATAATGGTATGGCTTTAAAACTTTCTGAATCTCGTTATTAACCGAATTATGCGCAAAACTTATAATATTGAACTGTTCTTTATTTTCTGAGTAGTATTCATCAAGAATTTTAAAAAGATTTTCCTGTGTAATGATATTTTCCTGTACTAATAACTCCCCTATACGTTGTTTATTTTGAGCCTGAATATCAAGAATAAGTTTAAGCTGGGAGCTTTTCATAAACCCCAGCGATATTGCCGCATTTCCAAAGGTTAGATTAAAAGACTTTTGAGCTTCAAGTATTTTTTCCAGTTCTTTTTCAGTGATGAGCTTTTCATTGAGAGCAATTTCCCCAACCTTATCATCAAGGTAGCTCTGCATGTTGAGGAACTTATAAACCTGATCTTTTTTCAGATTTAGTTTTTGAATAATGAAATCACCAATGCGAGCTTTTTTTTTCTCCGCCATATAACACTGTTTTTATGGGTTTATTTCTGCACTATTTAACCATAGTTTTATTGAGGCCCGTTTTTTTGCTGAACTGACTTCTTACCTGATACAGAAAAAACAATTATTTTAACTATTCTTTTTTCCTAAATCATTAAAAAAGTTTGCTGCTTTATCAGGAACTGATGTAAAGGTAATTCTAAATATCTTGGGGTGGGCTGAATCTTTATCTGTGATTTTTGCATATAAATTAGTGGCAACTTCCTTACCTTTATCGTCATAAAGGGTAATTTCAAGGTTCTCCAACTTATTCATCTTGACGGAGGTTTCTATTTCTGCCAGTTTATTGGACAGTTTTGTTATCGTGCCACTGTGTAAATCCTGTCCGGCATGTTTTCCTTCAAGAATATTAAATTTAATAGTCAAAGGCTTTTTCAACTTGGTGAGTTTAACTGCTTTTCCTTTATGAAGATGGATATCATATTCACCACTTATACCAATAACATCAGCTATCGTTATGGGTTTTGCAAAACCTTTTGGCATGATTTCAATCTTATCTTTAACCGTTAGCATCTTGCCACAGGCGTTTAAGGTACCTTCAGATACGAAGATTTGTCCGCCAACTGTGTAAGATTCAATACGTGACGTAAGATTAACGTTTGAGCCAACCACTCCATATTTAGTTCTTTTTCGAGAACCAATATTTCCAACAACCACTTCACCGGTATTAATTCCGATACCCATTTCCACACATGGATACCCTGCTTCCTTATTTCGTCTATTAACTTCCTCCATTGCCAGTTGCATCTCAAGAGCACAGGCAACAGCACGTTCTACATCGTTAGATCGTTGTAGCGGGGCACCAAAGATTGCCAATATTGCATCACCAATGAACTCATCAATTGTTCCCTGATATTTCAAAATAATTTCGGTCATTATTTCAAAATAAATATTGAGAAGGTTTACAACCTCTTCTGCTGAACTATTTTCTGAAAGTGAGGTAAAGCCACGAAGGTCTGTCATCATTATGGTAACTTCACGTTTTTCTCCTCCAAGAGTTAAGCCTTGTGATGAATCAAGAATGGTATCGACGACATCATCGGAGATATATCGTCCAAAGGTTTTACGAATAAAGTCATTCTTTTTTTCCAACTCTTCATAAGCTGATTTTAGTTTTATATGGGTTTTTCTTGCATCTTCCTCAGCAAGCTTCAGCTTTGTTATATCTCTTGAAACACCCATCGTCCCAAGGATTACTTTACCATGCGCATCTTTGAGCAAAGATGCAGAAATGGATGCTGGAAATATGGCACCGTTTTTTCGTTTTTCCAATGATTCACCGTAAAATTTTCCCGTTTCCTTTAACTCTTTTTGAACCCTCAGTTCTGCTTTTTCATCTGCATAGAGAAGTGAGAAGTCTTTTCCGACGATTTCCTCTTTTTTATAACCAAAGGTTGCTTCAGCTGCCTTATTAAACTCAACAATTTTTTGGTCGTTATCGCAGGTAATTATCATATCAATTGAACTGTCAATGATGTTTCGGGAATATGCTTGAGCTTCCATTAACGCCTTCTCATTCTCACGTAGGAGCTGGTTTTGTTGTTTTAGTTTTTCCAGAAGAGTAAAGTTTCTGATATGGGTTTCTATTCTGGCAATTAACTCATCACCGTCAAATGGCTTAATAAGGTAATCATCTGCCCCTATTTTTAGTGCTTTAAGTACGTCATCCTTTTCAGATGAGCCCGTTACAATGATAATTGGGATATTTCTGTAGCGCTCATCCTGTTTGAGGATTTTACAGGCCTCAAGACCATCCATAATTGGCATCTGGTAATCAAGAAGAATTGTTGATGGAGTATAGCCTTTTTCTAAATAGTCAATTACCGCTTGTCCGTTATCAACCATTTCATGTTGATAACCATATTTATTAAATACAGCAGAGAAGATATTTCTGCATATCAAGCTATCATCTGCCACCAATAATTTTTCTTCCCTCGTTTTACCAGAACTTGTTAAAAGATGATTGATGTAATTCCTGAGATAACCTTTGGTAAAAGGCTTGGTGAAGTACTCAATAGCACCTACAGCAAAACCTTTTTCTCGTTCTTGCTGAGTATTGTTTGAGGTAAGAATAATGATGGGAATATTTTTGGTAATGTGGTTTGACTTGATTGCATGACACGCTTCATAACCGTTCATTACCGGCATATTTATGTCCATGGTAATTAAATCAGGTTTTTCCAATAAAGCAATTTCAACAGCTTCTTCACCATTTGTTGCGGTAAGGATTTGATAACCACTTTGCTGGAGCTCTTGAGCAATGGACAAACGAACAAGGTGGCTATCATCAACAATAAGAATACGTTTTTTTTGCCTTTTGGCATGTTGAATTTCAGAATCTATGATGATGTTTATAAAATGTTTTGCCTCAAAGGGAAGGGGGAGGAAATAATCAATTCCAATTTCATAACCGGTAACCATCTTGAAAATTTCCTTGCTTCTTGATAAAAGAGCAATTTTAATGTGAGAAGATTCTTTGGATTCCTTGATGTTCTTAATTACCTTGGTAAATCGCCCCTTTTCTTTATCTAAAACAATTAAGTGCGGTTTTACTTTTTTGATAAGGGCAGATAATTTCTCTTCGTCATTGCAGGCAGTAAAGCCATAGTGGTATGGTTTTAAAACATTCTGAATTTCCTGATTAACTGAATTGTGGGCAAAACTTATGATATTAAACTGTTTTTTATTTTCCGTATAATATTCATCAAGTATTTTAAAAAGGTTTTCCTGAGTAATAATACCTTCTTTAACGAGCAATTCTCCTATTCTTTGCTTGTTTTGAGCTTGAATATCAAGAACAAGTTTAAGCTGAGAACTTTTCATATACCCCAAAGATATCGCAGCACATCCAAAGGTTAGTTTTTGAGATTTTTGGAGGGACAATATTTTTCCCAGTTCCTTTTCCGTAATATGTTTCTCTTCAAGAGCGATTTCCCCAACTTTATCGTCGAGGTAACTTTGCATGTTGAGAAATTTATAAACTTTGTCCTTTTCTAAGTTGAGTTTTTGAATTATGAAATCGCCAATTTTAACGTTTTTCTTTTCTGCCATATGATTGAATTAATAAGTAATAAGATATAAACCCCATATTTTTCCTCCAAAATGTTTAAAGCGGCTTTACTTTTCAACAGAATCCCGTTTCATTACAATTTTATTTCTTCCTGTTTCTTTTGCTTTGTAGAGCATTTGGTCTGACTCCTTAACCATTTCATTTAAATCATCCATATACTTAGAGAAAATTCCGGCACTAATCGTTACTTGAACCTTTGTGCCGTCATGTAATTCAATTTCAGTTTCTTCAATATTTTTACGGATGTTTTCAAAAAGCCGTAAAGCATCATTCTCCTCAATATTTACTGCGAGTATGCAAAACTCCTCGCCTCCGAATCGCGCAACAATATCAGTTTCACGGAAGTTCATTTGCAGGGTTGTTGCAATATGTTTCAGAACAATATCACCTACCTCATGACCATAGTTATCGTTGACCTTTTTAAAATAGTCAATGTCAATCATGCAGCAACAAAGGGAGTGTTTTTCTCTTCTTGAATGAGCATGAATCTTTTTCCCTGCATCAAAGAAGTATCTGCGGTTGTGTAGTCCTGTCAAGAAATCTTTTACTGCAGCTTCTTTAATTTTTTGAATATTTTCCAGTGCTTCTATACTTTGGTGTACTCGACAATAAAACTCTTCAGTAAGAAATGTTTGTTTTATAAGGAAGTCATTTGCACCTGCTTTAATGAACTTTGCTGCAAAAACATTTTTCCCTTGAGAGGAGATACCAATAATTGCCAATTCTTCTTTTGAGAAATCATCCCTAACCTTTTCTGTTAGTTCGAAGCCGTCCATTCCCTCCATAATGGCATCAGTAATAATCAGCTTAACCTCCGGATATTTTTGAAGAATTTCAAGAGCATCATGTCCGCTTTCTGCTTCCAAAATTGTGTATTGATGAACCTTAAGCAGGGTTACCAGTAATGTTCTTGATAATTTGGAGTCATCAACGACAAGAACAACTCTTTCCTTATTCTTCTCAAGCCTTTTAATGAGGGAAATAACGTCATTGATACTATTTTTTTTCCCTTTAGGGATGTAATCGACAACCCTTTTTGACCAGGAAATGTTTCGTACTTCTTCATCAACAAGCCCGGTAAAGACGATGGAGGGGATATCTCTGTTTACAACTTCATCAATAATTTCCCCCTTCATTGAGTCTGGCAGGTTAAAGTCGAGTACACCAGCAAAATAATTTCCTTGATTCTTATCAAGAAACTCTTTTGCTTCTGCAAGGGTCAGAGCCCAATCAACTTTGTACTCGGTGTCAACTTCAATTTTCTGCTTATATATAAATCCGCTTGTTTTGCTGTCTTCAACCAGCAAAATTTTCTTTACCATTTTTTCCTCGGTCTTCAATTTATTTAAAACATCCTACAAAATACTTGATAACAGAGAAACTTCGGTTGAAAACTAAATAGGATTCATGAGAATAATTACGTGGAGATGTAATGTTTAGCTATTTTAGCTTATTTATTGGTTAAGAGAGGTAGAGAAAGTAGTATTTTAATAGTTTCTGTTAGTGTCTTTCAATAATTCCTTCAATTACTTTCAGTGCAGTATTTACTCCACCAACGGGAGCCATAATATATGCTCCTTCAACCATTTCTTTTGTTTGCCGTAAAGCTTCACGAGCAAGCTCAATTCCCTCTGCTTTTCCATCTTCACCGTCCCCAGCTTTTTTCATTCTTTTCCGAATATTTTCCGGCAACTGCATTCCGGGAACTTCATTATGAAGAAATTCCGCAACTTTATGGCTTGCGATAGGTAATATACCAACCAAAACAGGTATTTTGAACTCCTTGATTCGTTTCATAAAGGAATGGAGATACTCTGCATCAAAAACTGGTTGAGTCATTATAAACTCTGCTCCGTTTTCTACCTTTTTTCTCAATCGTTCCATTTCCTGCTCAATATCTAGTGAACCAGGGTTTGCAGCTACACCAATGCAAATTGCTGTGGCTTCGCCAATGGAGTTGCCGACAATATCAATTCCGTGGTTCAGGTTGTTCATCATTTTTGTTAACCCAATGGAATCAACATCATAAACCGCCGTTGCATCAGGGTAATTTCCCAGCTTTGGTGGATCTCCGGTAATTGCAAGAATATTGTGAATTCCAATTGCATTTGCTCCCAAAAGGTCAGATTGCATACCTAAGAGGTTTCTGTCACGACAGGTGTAATGAATAATTGGCTCCATGCCCGCCTGAGAAATAATAAGTTGGCAAAGAGCCATTGATGACATTCGAGCCGATGCTCTTGGACCATCAGGAACATTCACTGCATCAACTCCAGCCCCCTTTAACCTTTTAATTGCTTCTATCACCTTTGTTGGATTGGCTCCGCGTGGGGGTAAAACTTCAACAGAAACGACAAATTTCCCCTCAGATAGTTTTCGGGCAAAAGGGCTTTTATCCTTTAAGGCAACAGCATCAACTTTATTTTCCTCAAACTTTTTTTCCTCAATATTAACGACAACATCCGACTCACTATAGCCATAAGCTTTAACACAGTTGGCAATATATTTAATATGTTCAGGAGTTGATCCGCAACAGCCGCCAAGTACTCTAACACCAACCTTCATAAAACGTTTTGCATAGGTGAGGAAATAATCTGGGGTTGCCATGTAAATAAGGCGCCCATCCTTCATTTCCGGCATTCCAGCGTTTGGTTTTGCCAAAAGGGGCTTTGATGTCTCGGAAGCCATTTCCTGCATAACTTTTAACATCGGCTGCGGTCCTGTACTACAATTTGCACCGAAAATATCAACCTTCCAATTCTTAACAGTTCTCATTACCTGCTTTGCGGTTCTGCCTGTATCACTTTTACCTTGATGGTCGAACGAGAATAAAAGTGCCACGGGTGTTTCTTGTTTTAATTCCGCTTTCACTCTGTTAACTGCTTCCAAAGCAATACTTGCTTCTGTTATGGAAAGAAAAGTTTCCAGTGCAATGAGGTCAACTTCCTCTTCAATTAATACTTTTGCCTGTTGATAAAATGCTTCCTCTGCTTCAGTTTTTTTTACCCTTCCATATGGCTCAACTGCCTGACCAATAGGACCTATTGAAGCCCCTATCCAAACATTTGATTTTTCTGCTGCTTCTTTTGCAATCTTGACAGCTCTTCGGTTAATTTCCTCAACCTTACCTGCTAGTGAATGTTTTGCAAGTCTAAATGAATTTCCACCAAAGGTGTTGGTGAAGATAAGTTTTGCCCCAGCCTTAATATATTCCTGATGAACCTCCCTCACCAGTTTTTCCTGTTCTATATTGAGAAGCTCAAAGCATTTGTTAATTCCAGCACCTTTACTGTAAAGCATTGTGCCCATCGCTCCATCAGCAACAATATAGGAGTTTTTGTTGGCAAGATATTCGGTTATTCTCTGCATTTTCTATATTTATTTTTAGAAGAGGGCTATTTTAACGTCAAAGAGGTAAATGTAAAAAGTAATTCTTAAAATGAACTGCTTCAGAGACTCTCCTCATAATGCTGGAAATAGTTTTACCATAACGACAACCTTTTCTTGCCTCAAAATAGATTGATGAATTACCTGAGAAGCCAAACAGCTTTCATGGCATTATAAAACTGCTGCACGACTCTTCTGGGACGGTGATGTGTGGAATATGTAAGGATTCACATTCCTCAACCTAAAATTATTGAAGAAAAACATATAATATTCTACTTTTTACAATAACAATAGGGTTTAATGACTTCAAACAAAAGGGTTTGTATTGATGGGAGAGTAATAACAGAACAACTCCATGGAATAGCCCGTTACACCAATGAACTGATTTCCAGCTTAAAGAATGTTGATACAAACGGGCTTGAATTTCTCGTTCTTTTAAACCACAACTGTAATACAAAAAATTTCGTACAGGAAAAAAATTTGAATTTCAAATTTGTTGATATCCAACCCTATACAATAATTGAACAATTTAAAATCCCGGTAATACTCAAAAAAGAGAAAATAGATCTTTACCATTTACCATCCTATGGGTTCCCATACTTTACTCCGTGTAAAAGTATTGTTACCATTCACGATATGATGCATTACTTTATGTTAGGGAAGAAAAAACCGCTTCATTACCATTACTATAATATTTTTGTCAGGAAGGCAATAAAAGCTTCTTCAACTGTTTTCACTGACAGTAATTTCTCAAAGAATGAAATTGTTAAATTTTATGGGGTTGACCCGGGAAATATAAAGGTCGTTTACCTTCAAATCGATAAAGACTTTATTCAGTTAGCGCAAAATGAAAAGAAAAAAAGTGCTTTTAACCATCAAGAATACCTTGTTTCAATTACCAACAAGTTTGCTCATAAAAATTGCTGGAAACTCTTAGTCGCTTTTTCAGAACTAATTCAGGAAGGTTTGCTGGATATTAATTTGGTTTTGTTTGGAAAACTAAACTCTATGGCAGAATCCTATTTAAGAAGCTGCACTGAAAATGTAAAAGAAAGAATCAGGATTTATGACAAATCTTCTGACAGGGAAATGATATCGGTAATTAAAGGAGCTAAACTCTTTGTATTTCCTTCCCTCTATGAAGGGTTTGGTCTTCCCCCCAACCGCAGAGGCTCTATGAAACCATCCTCCCATCTATCTTGTGCCTGATGTTTCAATAACATCTCATCAACGCGGCTCATGAGCCCAACTGATCGAGTGGAGGGGGAAGACCAGCTATCAATAGCGAATGGAAAAGCTATCAGGAGCCTTCCCCCCCTCTTCAGGGAAAACGCACCAAAAACCATGTGTAATCAAT
>JADGAW010000269.1 GCA_015231815.1 Nitrospinota bacterium | reverse complement strand
GAATGTTCATGTATATCCCAAAAGGCAATAAGCCAAGGTGATTTTTATGGTCAGATTTTCCTTTGTTTATGCATGTTTAGAGCTAAAGGGGGGTCTATCATGGTACTCAAAGTGGGGGATATTTCCTTGTCAAACTCCCCCACTTTGCAAGGTTTGAACTCGGAAAATGAGAGTTTGGAAGACAATGAAACAGGGAATATGTCAAATTCCGCCCCTGTATGAGCTGTGAGAGCCTTTTTGATGCAGGGGTAACCCTTAGTACCAAAAAAAGAGAAAAACGCAAATTTGAATGGTTTCTGTAACGTTATGGGTGGTTTGTGTTGAGTGATGAAACTGTATTGAGTGCCTGACGAAGAAATTCAAGAATTGTATATGTTGGAATTATACACAAAAACGATTGATTTAACAATGTTTTTCTCTTTGTTAGCCTAACTCATGACCTTTAGCAAAGTGTGGAGTTCTAAGTTTGTGAGAGAAGAAACAAAAAGAACAAAGCAACCAATCATAGAGATTAAAAAAATTGATGAGTCGATAATCTAAAATGATCATATATTTTGATTGGTTGTTTATATATTTATGTTTAATAAGGAGTTTAGGGTCTGAAAAATGGCTTGAAAACAATGGTTTACAAACTTAAACCTAACAGTAGGGGGCGAAACCTAACAGTAGGGGAGGCTAAACCTAACAGTAGGGGGCGAAACCTAACAGTAGGGGAGGCTAAACCTAACAGTAGAGGGCGAAAAATTGCCATATCAATATAAATATTTGATTTATATATTATTTATATTGAGTCAGACCAAGCACAAAATTTTCTAAACCTAACAGTAGGGGAGCAGTATTTTTATTAAAATTAAACGTAAGATATTGATATATCTTGATAAATCATCAAAATACACTCATCTATAACATACACAAGGTGGTTTGTTATAGAAAATTGCAAACATAACATAGTCAAGCTATTATGTTTGACTAAGGTTTGGCTAGTTGTGTAAGGTGCAAACAATGAACAAAAAAGCAGACACCAGAGAGATAGTGTTAAAGAAAGACAGTGCCTTAATAAGCATTAACAGTTGTTCTTTAACTACTATGCAAAGGAAAATAATCAATACATTTTTTTATATTGTAAAAGATTATTTTGACAACAGCAAAGTAGATGAATTATCAAAAAAAGACCACTATAATTTAACATTCACTACAGACTTAATGCACTTGTGCAAAGTGTGCGGTATAAAGAAAAACGACAAATCATATATAAAAAAATCTATCGAAGATTTGCAATCAAAAGTAGTTGAATATAATTTAACTGGAAAAAATAAACAAACGTGGGGTGTATTCCCAATAGTAGCAGGAGTTGAAATTGTATATCAAGTAGATACTGGAGATATAAGGGTTGAATTTGGTCTCCCATTCCAAATATTAAGGGTTATTCTAAACCCTGAAACATATGCTTATATTGACTTATCTATAGTAAAAGGTCTTAACAATAAATATTCAATAGCTTTGTATGAAATAGCCAGGGATTATTTTAAAATAAACTCAAAACAGTTTGCTGTAATGGATTTAAAGAAGATTTTAGGAGCAGGGAACAAGTATAAGTACTTTAGCATGTTTGAAAAGAGAGTCTTAATTCCTGCAATTGATGATGTTAATGCAAAGACAGAATTTAATATAGAACACGAAGTCATTAAACAAGGAAGAAAAAAAGAGTTTATAAGATTGCATTTTAAAACTAAAAAGCCTCTACTTGAAACAAAATATTCAGAGAAAGAGGAAAATGATGACGAGATTAAAAAGTTAAAAACTTACAATATTGGAAAAAATATAGCAAGAAAAAGAATTAATGAATATGGATTGGAAGCAGTAAGGAATGCAATTGACTACACTGATTTGCAGATAAAAAATGATAATATTTTAACAACACCTGCACAATGTTTCAACTTTGCTCTCAAAGAAGAGTTAGCAGGGAAAACACAGTATGAAATAGACAAAGATCAAAAAGAAAAAGAAAAAAATGAAGTGAAAAAAGTTGAAAGCATATATGATGTCTTTAAATCTAAATATGAAGACCATAAAAGACAGGCAAAAAATGAAATAAAGAAGTTGATAAATGAAACATCTGAAGAAGAAAGAGCAAGCTTAGAAAGTGATTATGTTTCAAGTTTAAATGAGTATGATAAAAAAGCATTTGATAAAAGAAATGGATTTGAACACGAATCGAACATGGCAGGATTTAGAAATTTTGTAGGAAAGAAAAAAGAAATAATTTTAAGCACTGTAGATTATTGTGAAAAAATTGGATGGACAGGACGATTGTCAAAAACTGACTTGCAAATGGTTGAACTCTGAAAAAAATGGTGTGAAATTTCAAAATAAACTATAAAAAATAATTGATACTCTCCTCCTTTCCTGTTTTTATCCTCAATGGGTCGCATGGCTGAGCCACGGCATACATTTGGCTCAGTCGCATGGCATATGAAAATATCATGTAAATACAATAATATATAGATTTTCTAAATGTGTTTGGCTTGGTCGTGGCTGAGCCGTTGGCTGAGCCATGTCCCATGATATGGCTCATCAAAAATCAATGAGCCATATTGATGAGCCGTTTTAATTTTTGGCTCAGTCATGGCACAGACACGGCTGAGCCATGGCACAAGTCTGATTGAGCCATAAGTGAGCCGTTGGCTCAGCCACGGCATATATTTGGCTCAGCCACGGCATATATTTGGCTCAGCCACGGCTCAGCCATATATCAATGATTATAAAACAATAGTTTAACAGTCTTTTCATTGAAATTTAATAGCCAACATCATCAACTTTGGCTAAATTATGGCTGAGCCACGGCTGAGCCGTTGGCTCACAAAACGGCATACATTTGGCTCAGCCAAATGATGAGCCAAACGACTGAGCCACGGCATACATTTGGCTCAGTCGCGACTGAGCCAACGGCTCATCTATGATATAGACCCTAACCAACAAAAAATCATGAAAAAATTAACTGTTAAGCAATATAGTAAAGAATTTAAAATTTCAGAAAATGCAATTAGGAAAAAAATTGCAAGAAAATCAATTAAGTCAGAACTGAAAAACGGTAAACGATATATTATTATTGATGAAGAAAAAACAAAAGAACAAAATAACAACCAAAAAAACAAGCCAAAACAGGAAAATAAAAGCGATGATCAATTTTTACAACATTTAATAAAAGAAAATGAACGACTGCAAGAAGAAAAAAATGAGTTGAAAACAAAATTAGGTGAAAAAGACGAAGACATAAAAGACTTACAAAATAGATTTGATGGCAAAAGAGATGATATAGAAAAATACATGTCTCAAATTATCAACCTGCAAG
>JADGAW010000268.1 GCA_015231815.1 Nitrospinota bacterium | reverse complement strand
TTGAAAAACTCCGGATTTGAAGCAGTTTTATATGCAAATATAAATGACCCCTACGGTGTTGCTCTTCTTACCATGAGCGAAGATCCCTCATTTTTTGTTACGGATCTCAGAAAATTCATTCTTGAATCTCCCTTTGAGGAACTGCTCATTGATCATGAATACACTCTTTTTGGAAGAACCTATAGCTTGGGGCATGAAGAAAACCTCGAGGATGTTTTGCTCCATCGTTCAAGACGTTACACGAAAAATAAGGAGTGGCCCTGGGTTGTTTGGTATCCCCTGAGAAGAAGCGGTGCTTTTGCCAAATTGGATAAGAAAGAGCAGGGCATGATACTTCGGGAGCACGGAATTATTGGCAGAGCTTTTGGAGAAGCAGATCTTGGTCACGATATTCGCCTTTCATGCTTTGGTATCGATAAGAATGATAACGATTTTGTTGTTGGACTTATTGGCGATGACCTTCACCCCTTATCGGTGTTGGTGCAAACAATGAGAGCAACGAAACAAACCTCCACCTATATTGAAAAGCTGGGTCCTTTCTTTATCGGAAAAGTTATTTATCAAAGCGAATAAGTTTGTATCTTAAAAGGTTTGGAGGCTAAGAGATTTTAGTCTTCAAACCTTACGACGGCACAACCTTCCAATCTCAGTTAATATGAGCGCACCCTATCAAATACCAAGAATTAGTTTGGCTTGGCTATTGGCATCGATGGGGGTGGTGATTCTGCCCCATGTTGTTCGGCTTCCCCTTTGGATTACCATAACCTGTTCTATTTGTCTTATCTGGAGAATTTTGGTGTTTCAGGGAAAATGGTCATATCCTCATAAACACGTAAAATCCCTGATAGCTTTTGCAGGTGCACTTGGAATTATTTTTTCCTACGGTACATTAGTGCTTGTTGAGGCATTTGTCGCTCTTTTGGTTCTTGCTTTTGCCTTTAAATTATTGGAGATGCACAAACGTCGGGACGCTTTACTGGTAATTTATCTCGCTTACTTTGTTGCAATTACCGAATTTATTTTTGAAGATTCCATACCCGTCGCCCTTTATGTTTCCTTTGGACTTACAACCGTTACTGCTGCCCTTATTGGTTTAAATCAAAACGTAAGTTATTCATTCCCCTGGAAAACCTTCAGGCTTTCCTCCATACTTCTTTTGCAGAGTATTCCATTGATGATAGCGATGTTTATTCTTTTTCCCCGGATAGCTCCTTTGTGGTCGGTTCCTCTGCCTGATGATAGTGCAAAGACAGGACTCAGTGACACTGTGTCTCTGGGGGATATCGCCAGCCTCTCTCAGTCGGATGAACTTGCCTTCAGGGTAACCTTTAACGAAAAAATACCAGAGAAAAAGAATCTTTATTGGCGGGGAATTGCTTTTCATCACTTTGATGGGAGAACATGGAGTCAGGGAAAACCTGAAAGAGAAAAAAGTGAACTGGTTCGTTGGTTTGGTCGTGAGAATAGATGGAAAAACTCAATTCAAAAGATTTCCGGTTCTGTTCGGTATAGTGTAATTATTGAAAAGACCAATCAACCATGGCTTTTTGCCCTTAACGTTCCTGATGCGATGGAGTTTGGAATTGGTTTAACGAGGGATTTTAGACTTATTTACGGAGATAAGGTGAAACAGCGGTTTCAATATAAGGTAACTTCTACCCTCGAGAAAAGGTTAGATAAAGAACTTCCCGACTGGTTAAAAAAACTTTCCCTGCAACTTCCTGAGCAGGGCAATGAGCGGGCAAGAACATTTGCGGTCGAATTACGAAAAAAATCTGCAACAACAGGAGAGTTTATTAACTCGGTTTTAACTATGTATAATCGTGAGTCCTTTCGTTATACCCTTCGTCCTCCATTGCTAGGTGGGAACACCATTGATGAATTTCTCTTCGACACAAAAGCTGGTTTTTGTGCCCATTTTGCCGGAAGTTTTGTTTTTCTCATGAGAGCTGCAGGAGTTCCTGCCCGTATGGTTGGTGGGTATCAGGGAGGTGAAATAAATCCTCACGGAAACTATGTTTTGGTGCATCAGTTTGACGCACATGCTTGGGCAGAGGTTTGGCTGGAAGGAGAGGGCTGGTTACGATTTGACCCGACAGCCTTTGTTGCACCGGAAAGAATTGAATCAGGGCTTGAGCGTGCGATGTCCACTGAGGGAAGTTTTTTGGAAGGAACCGCCTTGAGCTTATTGAAGTTCAGGGACATCAATCTTATCAACAATTTTCGTCTCTGGATAGATATGATGAACTATAACTGGAACCGCTGGGTACTTGGCTATACCCCATCACTTCAGCTTAAAGTGATGCAAAAGTTTTTGGGGGAGGTAAGTTGGTACAGAGTTGGTTTGGCTTTGTTTTTTTCCTCAACCCTCATTATTGTTTTTCTGGGACTTTTACTCTTAAGAAAAGAATCAAAGGCAAAAAAAGACCCGGCAACAAAACTTTATCTCAACCTTTGCCAAAAACTTTCAAAGCATGGTGTTCAGCGAAACATTGGAGAAGCACCCTTTGATTTTGCCAAAAGGGTCTCTCGTGAAATTCCCGAACTTTCCAATACTATGCAGGAAATTACCCAACTTTTTGTACAACTCAAGTATGAGAAAAATATCAAGAAAAAAGATTTAAGAAGTAATGCTGCTTTTCAGGAATTTAGTCGTTCTGTTGCAAAGCTTTGAGGGGTGATTTACCGAAATAGTTAAATGAAATGGTGACGAAAAAGCCGTTTTGAACTGTAAAGTACATATGTAAGAGGAAAGAATTGTTATCAGAAACGGTCGGTTTTATATGTAGTATTTATACCCTATCGGGATTATTTCGGGCTGTTTCGTAAAGTTTTATGTTATAACCCCTTAGACTATACCCGAACGGGTATAGTCGTTGATCTACTCAATCCTCAATATTATGGATATAGCAAACTATCTCAAACAAAAAAGAAAAGAACACAAACTAACCCAAAAAGAGCTTGCCCTTACTGCTGGAGTGGGTTTACGCTTTATAAGAGAGTTGGAAAATGGTAAGAAAACATTACGTATTGATAAGGTTAATCAAACCCTTAAGGTCTTTGGCGCAACCCTCGAACCAGTGGATAAAAGGAGTAGGTAATGCAACCCAAGAAAGAAGCAAAGGTTTATGTCTCTGGGGTTTTTGCTGGAATTCTCACGCAGGATGATCAAGGCTACACCTTTGCTTATTGTGCTGAATATCGAGAAACCCCTGACGCTCAGGCAGTAAGCCTTACCCTCCCTCTCAAAGAAGGAGCATATCATTCGATAAAATTGTTTCCATTTTTTGAGGGACTTTTACTTGAGGGCTGGTTAAAAGAACTTTCGACTAAAACCCTTCACATCGATGAAAACG
>JADGAW010000267.1 GCA_015231815.1 Nitrospinota bacterium | reverse complement strand
GAGCTTTATTATTATTAAAAGAGGTTAAAAGCCGAACCCTGCATAAAAAGGTGATTAAAATGGATGAATATATAAGGAATAAAAAAGGTGAAGGTGGTTTTTCTCTTATAGAACTAATGATAACTATTGCAATCATGTCAACGATTTTTTACATGGTGGCAAACACTCTTTATCAAAAAGAAAGCAGGGAAAACGAAATTTATAATGCAGCCCGTGACCTTGGAACGTATATTCAGCAATACCGAATGAAAACCATAAATGAAAACCAATGTTATCTTTTTAGTTTTTCCGGAAGCAGGGCTGTTCCGGTAACTGATTCCTACAGTATTTATTTGAATTCTGCTTGTGATGGGGATGTTGCTACAAGTACTCTTGTGACTACAGTTAACCTCTCATCGTATAGTTTCAATGTAATTTTTGGAAGCATTGGATCATCTGGGAATACAAATGATGGTATAAGTAACAACAGCTTCTATATTAAACCCAGAGGGTTTCTCAATACAGGTACTGCCGTTGCAATTTATTTCACTTCAATGCACGACTATACCAATCGTTTAACAGAATATCAGGTGAGGGTAAGAGTTGATCAACTAACAGGAAGGGTAAAACTCAATAAATTCAGGGATGAAACCTGGTCACATAGCTCATCAACATGACCTACGCTTAATATATGTTCAAAGTGATAAAATAAAAAAATACGTTCACCTTTAATGTTTTAAATATGACGGAAGATAAAAAAGAAAAAGAGGAAAACAAGGAAGAAAAAACCAAAGAAGATAAAAAGGTTGAGAATTCAAAAGTTGAAGAAAAACCTGTTAGCACCAAAACTGCTCCTCAAGAAAAGGAAAGTATTCGGTTAACAGAAATTCTTCTTCTGCTTATGATTGTCCTTCTCGCTGCAACTTCTTTATATTTTTATCAGTCAAAAGAACAACTCTCCGAAGAACTCAATTCACTTAACAGTAACAATGCAAAGAATACAACTACGATTTCAAACCTTGAACAGCAGTTTGGAAAAATATTAAACGAACTTGAAGTATTGAAATCAGATAAAAATGTAACCAAGGAAGCTCTTCTTAATATTCAAAAAAAGGTAGAGAATATTTCAAACATAAATGATATTTTCAAGGAACGCCTGAATGATGTAACAGGCTCGCAAAGAGATAACTTTATGGAAATTAATAAAATTATCTCCCACATAACCAATCAGGAAAGAGATAAAAATGTCACCGAGCTAAAAAAAGCCTTGCTTATTCTTAGTTCAGTGGGTAAAGACGGTGCAGGTAAAAGTAAAGTTATTGCTGAAAAGTTAGAAAAAGAAATTAATGATTTAATTAATGAATTTACTCAGGAAAGCAGGACAAATCTAAAGAAAAACATGTCTGATGCTCCTAAACAGGAAAAACAAGAAACAGGTGTTGTTGGTAAAATTGAACTGCAAGAAGATAAGGAAAATAAGGGGGATGAAAACTAATAGTAGAAACAGGAAATCGTTGTGCTCCTCTCATGAGGCGGCACATCTTTTATATAAAGATTTTTTAAAGTAATAAGTAAAAAAAACGTAAAAAAATAATAATACATTTATGATTGCGGTAAAGTATTTTCTGTTGCTGTTGGTTATTGGTGTCGTTGTTACACTATCTGTTCTTAACTTAGACAATGTATCAATTAACTATTACAACCTTCAGTTTGAAGTGCAAAGTATTGAAATTCCGTTGATTGTTCTTGTTATTATTTCCGCATCAACGGGTTTTCTTATAGCGTGGATGCTTGGTTTACTTGGAGCAATAAAGTCAAAGGCTAAACTTAAAAAACAAGAAAAAGACATTCAAAAAGGGAATAGTGAAATAGCCGATTTAAAAGTGAAGTCGGCAATACCAAAAGCTCTAATTGAACAGCAAAATGAGTACAGTTAAAATTTATCAATTTTCATCAAACCTTTTAGTTAATACATTAGAGCAGGTTGACACCTTAATTGCTGCAATTAAAGAAGAAAGCCCTGCTGGAGGTGCGGTTATTTCAATGGAAAATGTCGTTCGCATTGACAGTTCAGGACTTGGTAGTATATTCCGGATGCAAAATGAACTAAAAAAAGCTGGCGTTAAATATGCCTTTTCAAACATAAATTCACAGCCAATACATCTTTTTCAAATTTCCATGCTTGATTCAGTTCTGTCTCTTTTCGATAGTAATGAGAGTGCTATTGAGCATTTAACCTCTCAAAAAGATTGATTTACTCCATTTCCACTGTTTTACGAGATAAAACTTTCAAATAATTATTGTCTGTTTTAAACTTTTCTGATAAAATACCCGCCTTTTTGCGAAAATAACTGGAGGTAACAATGTTTGCTGTTTTTAAAACCGGCGGTAAAGAATACAAAGCTGAGCTTGGAGAATCTCTCCATATTGAAAAAGTAGAAGGAAACGAAGGTGATACTGTTTCCATTGATGAAGTTTTGCTCATTAAAGATGACAAAGAAACAACGATTGGTGCTCCCACAATTGCTAAAACAACTGTTGAAGCAAAAATAATTAACCAATACCGAGGCGATAAAATCATCATCTTTAAACACAAAAGAAGAAAAACCTATAGAAAGAAAACTGGGCATCGTCAAAGTTTAACTGAAGTTGTTATTACTAAAATTGCGAATACAACTCTTAAGGATGCAGTAAAAAAGGAAACAAAAAAAGAGGATTTACCAAAAGCAGTGAATGAATAATTTACGCTTTGTAAATAATATAGAGGAGACTAAATAAATGGCACATAAGAAAGGTCAGGGCTCAACCAGTAACGGAAGAGACTCAATTGGCAAAAGACTTGGCGTAAAAAAGTTTGAAGGCCAAAAAGTTCTCGCAGGTAACATTCTTGTTCGACAAAGAGGAACAACCTTCCATCCAGGAAAAAATGTTGGTTGCGGAAAAGACTATACACTTTTTGCAAAGGCTGAAGGCGTAGTCAAGTTTGAAGTAAAAGGAAAAGGAAGAAGATATATCACTGTCGAGGCAGCGTAGTCTTCAACTCTTTTCTTTCTGTAAACTAAAACCCACCAGCCACAATGAACCTTACCTATAATTTCACCGGACAAACTGCAATCGTAACAGGCGGGGTTCGTGGAATTGGAAAGGCTATTTCAGAAGCATTTCTCAAAGCGGGGGGGAATGTAATTGCCACATATGTTTCGAACGACGAAGCGGCAAATTCCTTTAAAAAAGAAAACCAACAATACTCAGATTTATTGTCACTGGAAAAATTTGATGTGGCAGACTATCATTCCGTAGAAGATTTTTTTAAAAAGGTTGAAGAAAAATACTCTTCTTTTGTTTCTGGAAATCCAATATGATATACTCCTGAATAACGGGCAATACTTGAGTATGTTCT
>JADGAW010000266.1 GCA_015231815.1 Nitrospinota bacterium | reverse complement strand
CTCGGAAGAAACGGATGCCTCAAAGCCGTTTCTGAGAATGAGTTCAAAGCTTGTCCCATCAATTATCAGATTCTATCTCTATTTTTCAGGAACACTGCACTTCCAACATCCTCTTGTCAATGGTGTAAAGAAAAAAAGTTTCTATCCATACACAAAATGTTTCACTCTTTGTGCTGAATAATATTTTGCAAATGGAAATTAAAAACATTACAAGGTAAAATTACTCCCTTTTTACCTATTAATACAAAAATGATTATTGGAATTGTTCAGGGAAATCCTGTTGTTGGCGATGTTGAAGGAAACCTTGAGAAAGCAAAAAACTTCATTCTTGAAGGAGACGAGAAGGGAGCGGATTTAATTCTTTTTCCCGAACTTTTTATAACCGGCTATCCACCTGAAGATTTACTCTATAACCCGGCTTTTCTTGAGAAATCCCAGAAGGCCGTTATGGAGCTACAGTTTTTTTCCAAAAGCGTTAAATCAGCAATTATTATAGGTGCTCCAAACGCTGGAAATGGTTACAGAACCCCAGATTCGTTAAAAGGGCAACCTCTCTATAACTCCGCAATTGTTTTTCACAATGGCGAATATATCGCAAAATACGACAAAATTTATTTACCAAATTACGGTGTTTTTGATGAAAAGCGTTATTTTATTGAGGGGAGGGAAAACCAAACAGGCTCAATATTCACCCTTAAAGGAATTAAATTCGGACTTACCATCTGTGAGGATATTTGGAGTAAACGACATGAATATTTTGACCCTTTAAAGGAATGCGATATCATTCTGAACCTCTCTTCTTCTCCCTTTTATCAGGGAAAATTCAAGGAAAGAATTGAGGTCGTTTCTTCTTTTGCCCGCCATTTTTCAAAAAAACTTGTTTACGCAAATCTTGTCGGGGGACAGGACGAGTTGGTATTTGATGGAAACAGTATGGTCTGTAACGAAAAGGGAGAGGTGACCGCATTTTACCCGGCATTTGAGGAGGGACTTTTTTTCTATAATACTGAAGAGATAGTTACGGTAAAACCTGAAAGAAAAAAATATGCCGATATTCTTGAAGCACTTAAATTAGGATTAAAGGATTATGTGTCCAAAAATGGTTTTAATAAAGTAGTTGTTGGGTTAAGTGGCGGAATTGATTCAGCACTGACCGCAGCAGTTGCAGTCTTAGCGTTAGGAAAGGAAAACGTCAAGGGGGTTATGATGCCGTCGAAATTTTCTTCTGAAGGCAGCGTCACTGATTCTGTTAAGCTGGCAGAAAATATTGGTATTGAAACATTTCAAGTTCCAATCGAAAACGTATTCGGATCATTTGAAAAAGAACTTCACCCGGTTTTTAAAGATAAAAAACCTGATATTACCGAAGAAAATTTACAGGCAAGAATCAGGGGGGTAATTTTGATGGCTTTTTCCAATAAATTTAACTGGTTACTTTTAACCACGGGCAACAAAAGTGAGGTCAGCGTTGGATACTGTACCCTCTATGGTGATATGGCAGGAGGTTTTTCCCTTATCAAGGATGTATTAAAAACAGATGCATATAAACTCTCTGAATTTATAAACGAGACATATGGAGAGCTCATACCGCAGGAAATCATTATTAAAGAACCTTCCGCTGAGTTAAGAGAAAACCAAAAAGACTCTGATTCCCTGCCGGAATATCCTGTTTTGGACAAAATTCTTACCAGCTACATTGAAGAAAGAAAAACAGTTCGTGAAATTTGCGAAGAAATGGGAAATGAAGCTCAGGTAAGAAAAATCATAAACCTTGTGATGCAAAACGAATATAAACGACGGCAGGCAGCTCCCGGAATAAAACTCACTCCCCTCGCTTTTGGAAAAGACCGGCGAGTTCCAATGACTAACCGGTTTTACGAAAAATAACCTTTTCTTAATTCAAATATTAAAAACGGGAAAATTACCTTCTTTTTTGACAAAATTACTTCACTATTTATAATCTACGTCATTATTCTTCCAGAACATAAGCAAGATTAAAAAATGAAAAAAATGACTATTCTCGTTGTTGATGATTCAGCAATAAACACCCGTCAGGTTAAAGGACTTCTCAGTAATAAATATAATGTCTTAACTGCTACTACCGGAGAGGAAGCATTGGGAATAGTTTTTTCCAGCACAACAATAGACTTAATTCTTCTCGATGTTATTATGCCGGGAATGGACGGCTATGAAGTGTGTGACACCATCAAGGCAGACGAAAAGACAAAGAACATTCCCATTATTTTCTTAACAGGAATGACAGATTCTGAAGAGGAAACAAAGGGATTTGAAAAAGGAGGAGTTGATTATATAACCAAACCTGTTAACCCACCGGTTTTACTTGCTCGGGTTACAGCTCACCTTGCTCTGGCAAACCAAAACAATATATTGGAAGAGTTAGTTCATAAAAGAACTGAAGAATTAAACAAAGCATTAAATAACCTTAAAACAACCAAGGTCATTGAGGGCGTTTTTTGGATTCAGGTTCCAGAAGCAGGAGTTAACATTCTTTGCGGATGTCCGGCAGATATAGTAAAGCATTTAATGCTCAGAGGATATATTCATGAAGAAATAAAAGATGGAATTACGTTTGAGTCAGGACCAAACGTTATTTTATTGTCTGATGTTTTAATTCAAAACGGCTGTTTTTCCAACCTTGCTGAATTCCCTGTACTTCAAATGCTATACCGACAAGGGATGATGTTACCCAATCACCCTAACAATAGCGGTGCTAAACCAATAATTGTTGGCTCTAAAGAACAGGTTGAAGCGCAGCTGGATTATATTTACCGGGGTAATTATGGTCTGGTTTCTGAAAAGGAGCTAAAAGAAGTCGGTGCAACTGAAGCAGAAAGCTCTATGATGATGTTCCTAAAAAATAAGTTTGCTTTTGGAAAAATAAAAAAATCGGAGGAGTTTATTGACTCGGTTATCGTTGAAGAAAAAAAGGTGGAAATTAAAAATGGTGTTTACGTTAAACGTATAGGTTTTAATAAATATGAATTTGAGTTTAAAGATAAAACAACAACAGTTGATCTCAACTTAAAAGCTGATGTAACCTACGATTCCCCCTATACACTTGGATTTCATGATATCCAAAGAGAATATTTTGCTGTCATTCATTCAGGAGAGGGAGATGGCTGGGATTTGCAACGACAAAGTATGTCCAGCATTCTTATTTATCAGGGAGATATTTACCTCATTGATGCTCCACCCAGTATTTCCCATACCTTAAAGTCGTTTGGCATCGATGTCAGTGAAATCAAAGGTATTTTCCATACCCATGCTCATGATGATCATTTCGCAGGACTTCCAGCTCTTATGAAGTCAGACCATCGAATTAAATATTTTTCAACTCCTTTGGTAAGAGCTTCGGTGG
>JADGAW010000265.1 GCA_015231815.1 Nitrospinota bacterium | reverse complement strand
GGTATATGCATATAAGTCAGATAAATAATATTGAAGAAGTTCTAGGAATACTTGAAACAACTTCTTCTCATTCTATGATAATTGTTGATTGGGAGTTGTTGGAGGAAAAAGGGGGTGACATTGTAAAGAAAATCAGAACCAACCAAAAAGGTTTGCCGACATCAATTGTTATGACAACAAAAGACTTAAATCCCTCCAAAAAACATCACGCCGTTGAGCTTGGAGTGAACCTTTGTATTACAAAACCTATTCAAATTAGAAGTCTGATAGAAGGTTTAAAAGAAATGATGATAATTAAGGTGGATAAATCTATTAAAGAAATGGAAGAGAGGATTGAAGAAGTTAAAAAACAAATATTTGAATTAGGTGAAGAAGAAAAAAAAACAGGGCTTATATATTTAGAAACAATCAACACACTTGAAGGAGCAAGAGAAATATATCCCTGGTCAACTCACCCTCATTACCAAATGGGAATGATTTACCAAAAGATGGGCTTTTTTAATGATGCTGTTCAGTCTTTTGAAATGGCACTCAATATTGATGAGAACAATAAAGATGCATGTCTTGGTGTTGCAAGACTATTAGTGAAAAGGAGGCAGTGGAACCGGTTAGTGAAGATTCTTGTTCCTTTTGTTTCCCGGGTACATTTTCCTGTTGTTACGGGTATACTCGGTGAGGCATATCTCATGTTGAATGATAATGATAATGCTATAAAGGCGTTTAATGATTCCATTAAATTGAGTGACGAAAAAACAACTCAAAGGGATATGGCTAAAAATTATGATGGACTTGGTCTCGCCTATCAAAACAAATTTAATGAAACCTCGGAGGGAAAATGGCAGGAAAAGGCTATTGATTCATTTAATCAAGCAGTTAAATATGACCCCGACTACATTAGTGCTCATTTTAATTTGTATTGTGTTTATAAAAAAATTGGAAACAAAGAAAAAACTACTGAACTTTTAAAAACCCTCGCAACGATAATTCCAGAAAACAGTGAGGATTGGATACTTTTAGGTAAACAGTTTTTAGATGTAGAAAATTATACAAAAGCAGAATTTTCCTTTAAAAGGGCTATTGAAAAAAGCAAAGAGTTGCAACAGGCCTACTATGAAATAGGTGATGCATACTCAGAAGTGAATATTGCTAAAGCCTTGAAACTCCTTGATAAATCAATTGAGCTTGACAGTAATCAACCTCATGTTCTTAATAAGCGGGGAATTCTCTATCGTAAAAAAGGTTTGACACCAGTTGCCATAAAAAACTATCGTGAAGCTTTAAAGATTGACCCGAATGATGAAGTTATTTACTATAATCTTGCTTTGGCTCTTCTAGAGAATCACGATGTTAACTCAAGGATTATGGCTGCAAAAAACCTGAAAAAAGCCATCGAGCTACGGGAGGATTTTTCTGAAGCTCAAGCTCTTCTTAAAAAAATCTCTTCTCATTAAAATTCTTGAATGATTTGAAAGAAAGGGTTAACCCTGACATAGAGGGTGGTTGACGAGAAATCCCTTGAGCATAATCCCGTCAATATGTGAAATTGGCTGAAAAACCTTATCTTTATAAACATGGGTGAGCCTTATTCCAAAGGTTTCATTCTTCTTATTCCAAATTACTGAGCCTTTAAATCGCAGGACTTCTGGATGGGCACTATGCGCACCAGCAGGACGAGTTATGTAAACACCAACAACAGCGTTTTTACAAAGAGCGGCAAGTCCTGTTGCAGTTGGACTGTAGTTAATTTTAAGACCTGATTCATTAAAGTTTGAGATAATTGCTGATGCCAGAGCTTTATCTGTTGCTCCCGGTAATTGAATCTTTACTGGAATCCTTGCATCGACCCGTTTTGCTCTTCTTGGGTTTTCTTCCACTGCATCAAAACCAAGTACTCTGAGTTCTACTGCGTCAACATTTGCAAAGTTACCTTCATCAATGGCAAAGGTCTTTTCGATAACGGTGTGTAGTATTGGAACATTGGGTTTACTGCCATCTCGCAGGTAAATTCTTTTACCTTTTTGAAACTGCATGAATTTCCCCGCATCAGCATCTTTTGATGTGTCTGGAATAAGAACTGAAAAACGTTTGAGTTTTTGGGGCGGAACTCTTACCAGTTTTTCCTTGACTCTAATGGAAAAATTTCCCTCTTCATCGTGAACTAAATTCTTTTTTATATCAATAATGTAGTCCTCAACAACAAATGCCATGCAAAGAGTTTGGTATTTTGATACCATTGCTTTATCTGAGCTGTAATATATTGGTGTTCCAATCTCAAATCCTTCAAAAAACAGACGAAAAGGAAAGGATGCAAAGTTGGTCTTTGGAGGCGGTCCGGTAGTGGTCGACTGCGGGTTATAGCCAGGTTCACTTGAACCAACTTTATTTTCTTTTTTTGAAATGAAATCTAATATTCCCATTTTATTTTTCCTTGTAGTCTATTCTTCAAGTTCGGTTTCTTTTTCTTCAATATTACTTTGAAAAACATGCGCTGGCTTCATTATGGGCGCATAATCATTAGGGTAGGGAACAGGAAATGTTGCAATTTCAAAAACTCCTACAGCCGTTCTCAAAACTGTTCTAACAAGTCCGACAAAAAATCCCGATGTCATTCCATAGAAAAGGTTACTCTCTCTCGTTTCTTTCATAACCTGCTTTGGAATTTCCCCAATGGCTAAGGTAGCATTTGATATTCCTCTTCCCAGTTTATCTATGGCGTTATAGTCACTCTCTTCAGCAAAAACAGGTTGAGTTAAAACAAAACAAATATTTAAAAGACTTAATAAAACAATTTTTTTCATATTACTTTAATTTAAATTGGTGTTAAGGGTAAGGTTAGGGTCATTTTGGTACCAGGACAACAACCAATTCCCAATTTTTCGGCAATAATGTGACATTTCTTAGTGTCTCCTTTGCATATATATTTACACTCATACCTTACATTTTCATTGCAGATACTCTCTTCATGAGAGGCTGCGGGGCATTTTTCCGGAGAGCAAATTGAGACGGCTCCACATCTTCCCTGACTTTCTATTTTGCAGTCTCCTCCAAGTACCCTCAGGTATTTCTTTACCAGCGTTAATCCAATTCCAACACCGGAAGCTCTAAAAGCATAAAAACCGCTGCTTCTGTTATCTTTTTTCAGGTTTTCATAACCTATTTCCCAAATTGACTCAAGCTCGTGACGGTCAAGACCAATGCCTTCATCTTCAACGATAATATCAATTTGTTCTTTTTTTACTTCAATCGAAGTTTTAACCGAAGAGTTGTCGGGTGTAAACTTTATAGCATTTTTCAAGACTTCTTCAAATGACAGTAAAAGCAGTGTCTCGTCAAATGCAATCTTAATCTTCTTTGGTAAATCGGTTATAAATTTTATGTTTCTTTTTTCTAACTTCTCTTCTT
>JADGAW010000264.1 GCA_015231815.1 Nitrospinota bacterium | reverse complement strand
CAGCGGTCGATAGGATTATCCTTGAACTCCGGTATATCAAGCTCCTCGGATTCAATGATGATATGTTTAATTTTGTTTTAAGAGGGCAGCTTTTTTCTCAACTTTTTTTATGAAATTATTTTCAAGAAGGAGGTCAAATGAAACGTTTCCAACAGCGCATCCCAGTTGGTTTCCGGTAAAAGAATGACCATGGAAAAAGGTTTTGAGCTCCTCATAGTTTCCGAGGAACATATCATATATTTCCTGAGAGGTTAGGGTGGCAGCAATGGGTAGGTATCCTCCTGAAATACCTTTGGCAATGGTCATTATATCCGGTTGAACCCCTTCATGCTCACAGGCAAAGAGTTTTCCGGTTCTTCCAAATCCTGTTGCAACTTCATCCAAGATGAGCAAAATGTCGTTTTTTCGACAAGCTTCCTCAAGTTTTTTTAAATAACCTTTGGGTTGAGTTATCATTCCAGCCGCTCCTTGAACCATCGGCTCCATAACAAGTGCAGCACATTCATGGGCATGTTTATTAATTATTTTTACAGCGTCAGCAATGCATTCCATAGAGCAGTTTTCTTTGTTTTTGTTCCAAGGGCATCTATAGCAATAAGGGGAGGTAATATTGACCGTTTCAAACAGAAGGTTTCTGAACTTTGCATGAAAAATATCTATTGCACCAAGACTTACCGAACCAATGGTATCTCCATGATAGGCATTGGAAAGGGTTATGAACTTATTTCTCTTGTGGTTTCCCTCTTTAATGCACCAATATTGGTATGCCATTTTAAGAGCAACTTCAACAGAGGTGGATCCGTCATCGGAGTAAAAAACTTTTTGTAGTTTTTCCGGGGAATTATTTATAAGTTTTTCTGCAAGAAGAATTGAGGGAATATTCGAGCTTCCCAGCAAGGTTGAATGAGATACTTTCTCCAGCTGTTCCTTTATTGCAGCATTAAGGGCAGGGTGGTTATGTCCGTGGATATTTACCCAGAGAGAAGAGTATCCATCAAAATATTTATTGCCATCAGTATCAAAAAGGTAGTGTCCTTCACCCCGTTCTATAACAAGATTTTCTTCCTCGGTGAATTCCTGCATTTGGGTAAAGGGATGCCAGATATATTGTTTGTCGAGAGCTTTATATTGGTTTGTTGTAGTGCTCATAGGGGTTAAGTTTTAATGTTTTCTTACCACAAAGAGAAAGGTTCGAAAGTTGAAAGATTAAAAAGTTGAAAGATTAAAAGGTTACCTGATTCCCAACGCTTTAATCTTCGAACTTTCCGACTTTTAAACTTTTCAACCTTTGCTTTGTGGTTAATAAATCAATGTATGAGGTTATATGCTTTATATTGTCTGGGTTTGTAGGTTTCTTTTTTTAATGCAATTTCAGGATATTTTTTCAGAAAGTAATCCCGCACCTGATTAATTTTTTTAAAATATTTATCTGTTTCCGGGGTTCCTGTAAATGATTTTCTCACTGCATCAAAGTTAGTAATCTCTGGACAAACGGGAAGGTATCCCAAGGTTTCTATTTCCCTTCTCATCTGGTTTTTAACTGTTGAATATATCTTAAAAATATTTTCCATATAGTTGCTTTTACTGATGGCTTTGTTCATAAGGAATTTTATGTTGAGATCAGGGTTTATTTTTTTTACCACCTTAAATACAGCGTAAGCATCAGTTAATGACATAACCTCCGGGTTACAGATACAGAGGGTTTCCTTTGTCGAAAGGGCAAAGCCAATAACCTGCTTGGCAATACCGGAAGGGCAGTCAACAATAATATAGTCCATGTCCGCAAGGCTGACCTTAATTCTTCTCACAAGAATATCCCGTTTTCTATGGCTTAAATCTGACATATTGGTAATTCCTGAAGCAGCGGGAATTATTTTAATTCCGTAAGGACCTTCCACAATAATTTCATTGAGGCTTTTTTCACCGTTAATGAAATCAAAAAAGGTATGCTTTGCTTTTATTTTCAGGACGGTATGAATTTTTCCCAGACTAAAATCGCTGTCAATTAAAAGGACTTTTTTCCCAGCTTTTGCCAAAGCAACGGCAAGATAAATACTGAAGGTGGTTTTTCCGACACCACCCTTACCGCTTAAAACAGTTATGGAGTGGGCTGGAAGGTTTCTGAAAGTAATCATTGACTACTTTCCCCCGTTTTTTTCAGAATTATTCGTAACGTAGGAGCCAAGTACTTTGCACCGTGCACCTTCTTTTTCTATCGTAGCTATGGCTCGTTTAACACTTTCTTCTTCACGGTGACAAAGAAAATCGATGAAAAAACAGTATTGCCAGGTATTGCTTTTCAATGGACGAGATTCTATTTTTGTGAGGTTAATTCCCTCATCTGCAAATGAATGAAGGAGGTCGTGTAAAGCTCCCAACCTGTCTTCAATCGTAACTAAAACCGAGGTTTTACATTTATCAATTTTTCGTAATGGGGTTTTTCCCATAAGAAAAAATCTGGTGTAATTGTTTGGGTGGTCTTCTATATGTCGGGCAATAATATTTAAACTATTATTGAGTGCAAGGTTTTCTGGTCCGATGGCAGCTTCACCTTGTTTACTGACCACCATTTCTGCCGCAGAAGCTGTAGAAGAAACCGGCTTAATTTCTGCATTTGGCAGGTTGGATTTTAGCCAGTTATGGCATTGTGCAAGGGGCTGTTCATGGGAATAAACCGTATGAATTTTTTTCAGGTCAGTTTCTGAGGAAAGAAGCATATGGGAAATCTTAATAGAACGCTCTGAGACAATAGTTAAGGTTGTGTTCATCAGCTCATCAAGGGTTACCAGTACGGAACCTCTCAAGGAATTTTCCACTGGTACCATTCCGTAGTCAGCTTCTTCTTTTTCCACAGAAAGAAAAACATCCTCAATTGTTTGACAGGGAATCATGTTGACACCACTTCCCAGTTCCTTAATGACCGCCTGATGACTAAAGGTTCCAATGGGGCCCAGGAAAGCTACTGAAAGAGGTTTTTGCAGAGCAAGTGAAGCTGAAAAAATTTCCTTGAAAATGGATTCAATATGTTCCGGGCTATAGTTGCTTTGGTTTTTTTCTTTCAGACGATCCAGTATAAGTTTTTCTCTTGCAGGATCATGAAGGTTTGTTTTTCCCTCTTTTTTTTTGTTTTCAGCTACTTCCTTTGCAATATTTCCCCTGACCTTTAATAAATCAAGGATTTCATTGTCAATTCGGTCAATTTCTTTTCTGCATTCTTCTAAGTTCAATGCTTACTCCTTTTTCAATATGCTATTTTCAATGCTGTTGTTCAGTTCGTTATGTGAAACTGGAAAAGGTTAAATTATAGCAATTTTTATTTTGTTTTGAGGCTTAATTATTTGGCTTGCATTATCAGAATGTGCAAATATTTCCAGAACCTCCCAGCTATTAAAGATAAGACCGA
>JADGAW010000263.1 GCA_015231815.1 Nitrospinota bacterium | reverse complement strand
ACTTTTACAATAATATATTTGTCTTCCTCTGACTTTTCTTTGATGGTGAACATGGTAATCCTTCTCCTTTAAAATAAACAAATTAGATGTAACAAAAAATGAAACGAAATAAAACTCGAACTATAAATAGGGAAATGTAGATAGCAGATTTAATGCCATTTATTTTGTTGGTTGCAAAAGGGCACTTTTTTCTTACAGAGCCCGATAATCCACAATGGTTTAAAAATGTATTTTGTTTTAATTTTAAAGGTGTTATGCAGAATCTTGCATTTTACGCAGTTTGTTGCAGGTTAAAAATGATGTAAATAAACAGCATTACTCCTCTAACCTTTTACCTCTAAAGTATAATACACCCCTCATATATCAATATTAGCAAAAACAATAATTCCAATATGAATAACAACAATCAGGAAGAACAAAACCTCTCAAAGGCAAATTTTGTTAGAAATATAATTATCGACGATGTTAAAAACAACAAACATAACGGCAAGGTCGTTCTCCGTTTTCCACCGGAACCAAATGGCTACCTCCATATTGGACATGCGAAATCAATTTGCCTTAACTTTGGACTTGCAAAGGAGTTTCATGGAAGCTGTAACCTTCGTTTTGACGATACTAACCCAACAAAGGAAGAAGAAGAATATATTGAATCGATAAAAAATGATGTTCAATGGCTCGGCTTTGGTTTGGGAGAAAAAATATTCTACACTTCTGATTATTTCGAACAACTCTATTCCTTTGCGCTTCAATTAGTGAAAGCAGGAAAGGCGTACGTGGAGGATTTAACCGCTGAAGAAATTAGAGAGTACCGGGGAACCTTAAAGGAACCAGGGAAAGAAAGCCCTTACCGAAACCGCAGCATTGAAGAAAACATTGACCTTCTGGAAAAAATGAAAAATGGTGATTTTGAGGATGGAAAGCATGTTTTGAGGGCAAAAATTGATATGGCATCACCCAATATAAACCTTCGTGACCCCGTTTTATATCGCATTCAAAAGGCACACCACCATCGTACAGGAGATAGGTGGTCTATTTACCCAATGTATGATTTTGCCCATGGACAATCTGATTCAATCGAAGGAATTACCCACTCTGTTTGTACCCTTGAGTTTGAGGATCATCGTCCTTTATACGATTGGTTTATTGAACAGTTAGGTATTCATCATCCGCAACAAATAGAGTTTGCACGCTTAAACCTCTCCTATACCGTTATGAGCAAACGAAAACTTTTGCAGCTTGTTGAAGAAAAATATGTTGAAGGGTGGGACGACCCACGAATGCCGACAATTTCAGGTCTGAGAAGAAGAGGTTTTACTCCGGCGTCAATTAAAGACTTTATGGAACGTATTGGCGTTGCAAAGGCAGATAGTTCAGTTGACGTTGCTTTGCTGGAACATTGTCTTCGTGAAGATTTAAATAAAAATGCTCCAAGGGTAATGGCTGTATTAAGGCCTTTACGGGTCGTAATTACCAATTATCCGGAAAATCAGGTTGAAGAGCTCGAAGCAGAAAATAATCCGGAAGATGAAACAGCTGGAACACGAACAATGCCCTTTTCAAAGGTTATTTATATTGAGCAGGATGACTTTATGGAAGATGCTCCCAAAAAATTCTTTCGGTTATCTCAGGGCAGGGAAGTTCGGTTAAAACATGCCTATTATGTGACCTGCAATGAGGTAATTAAAAATGAAAATGGCGATATTATTGAACTTCAATGCAGCTACGATCCTGCTACAAAAGGTGGTTGGTCTGATGATGGGAGAAAGGTTAAGGGAACATTGCACTGGGTTTCGGAACAACATGCTCTCAAGGCAACTGTAAGACTTTATGACCGACTTTTTACCAAAGCAAATATGAATAAAGGTGATTTTAAGGAGTTTATTAATCCGGATTCAGTAGAAGTTTTGGAGAATTGCCTTCTGGAACCCTCCTTGTCAACAGCAAAAGCGGAAATAAACTATCAATTTTTAAGGCAGGGGTATTTTTGTGTTGACAGCAAAGACTCTAAGGAAGGTGCACTGATTTTTAACAGGAGTGTTTCCCTGAAAGATTCCTGGGCAAATCAGGCTAAGAAATAGCCACAGAAATCACAGGAAAAAACACAGATAAGAGTAGAAGAGTGAAGGGTAGAAGAGTAGAAGGGCGAGGGGAAGATGGCTTAAAGGGGTATGGGTTTGGGGTTAAGAACTTTCCAACCTTAAAACTTTTCAATTTTCCAACCATATCTTCTTTTTACCCCATTTTGTGAATTCTGTTGCTTCACTTTCTGATGGTGATAAAATGTGCCAATATTTACCACCCTTTTCGATAAGTCATGAACGCTTCGTTCCTTCGTTTTCTCACTCTATTTCTCTTTCTGGTTACTCTTTTTGCTTGCAGTGATAATACCGGAGCAAAGAAAAAAAATGAGGATAAAGAGCACCTTGTAGAAACGGCAACAGTTGTGAGCAAAAATCTCAGTGTGGTAAGGTCAAGAACCGGAACCCTTAAAGCAAAAAGGGAAATTCAGGTACTCACTCAGGAGGAGGGAAGAATTATTGAATTACCTTTTTCTGAGGGAGATATTGTTAAAAAGGGTGATGTTATTGTCCGGTTGGATGATGAACTCCTTGCCTCACAGTTAGGAAGAGCAAAGGCTACAAGAAAGCAGGCTTTACTTGATGTAGAAAGGTTGCAAAAACTTAAGTCAAAGAGAATTGTTTCTGAGGACGAACTTAACCGGGCATTGACTGCCCTTGCGCTGGCAAAAGCCGATGAAAAAATCTTTAGCATTCGGCTTGGCTATACAGTTATTCATGCACCGATTGATGGCATTATTTCCCAAAAGCTCACAGAACCCGGAAATATTGTTGGAAAACACAGTCATGTTTTATCCATATCTGACCATTCATCTCTCTATACCGAACTTCCCGTATCTGAGCTTATTGTTCCCCACCTGAGGGTTGGTGATGAAGCTGATGTTTCCATTGACGCTTTAGGAAGTAAAGTTTATAAGGGAAAAATTAGCAGAATATTTCCAAACCTTGATGCAACTACAAGAAGGGGAACCATTGAAGTCGAACTGAATCCCGTTCCTGAAGGCGCACGTCCTGGTCAGTTGTGCCGTGTCCAATTAAACACAAATGCTGCTATAAGACAGGTAATTCCTTTCTCAGCTCTTCGTCGTGATACAAAAGGGGAATATGTTTTTCACCTCAAAGAAGATAGTACTGTTGAAAGGGTTGATGTTATTAGTGGACTTCGTTTGGCAGAGCGTGTGGAAATTATTCAGGGACTTAAGGACGGGCAAGAAGTTGTTACCCGTGGGTTTCTCGGACTTTCTCAAGGGAAAAAAGTAAAAAAGGTATCTCCTTGATATTACAATAAGTAAATTATTGTTCCTGAAGTCTTAAGTTAAGAAAATATAATGAAAATG
>JADGAW010000262.1 GCA_015231815.1 Nitrospinota bacterium | reverse complement strand
TGTTTGCATCAACATAGACTTGATATCTTGCCATTTACAGACATTATCCTTTGTTTGCTTGTCGAACTTGGGTTAATCTGTATCACTGTTCGGTTTTATCAAACAAAAAGTCTTTTGACAGTACCCTTAGAAAATGCGGCTTGTTTTTTAAGCCCTTCAAGCTGTGAGTTCACTGCCGCACAGGCAGCTGAGAAAGGAGAGAAGAAAAGTATATAATATAGTCAGGTCGCATGTGGTGAGGTGGAGAAGTCTCCGGCTCGTTGAAGCCCGCCGCAGCGTTTCCCGGAGGTTTTGACGCTTGGCGGCCTTTTTACATCCATTAAACCCATCCCCTTAAAAGGGATAATCTTGACCATTTACTTTTACCTGAAAAATATAAACTGAGGTAATTACACCTCAAGAAAAACAATACTGGTATCCTTAATGTGTCTGAGACGATTAAACCCTTCCCGGTTCAGGTAAAGCTCATTCAGCGCCTGAGTAACTCCTTCAAAAGCTCCGTTATAGTCATGATACACAATAACACCACCACTTTTTTTAAGTAACTTCAGTGCAACCTCAGTATCGTTAAGGGCATATTCATAGGAATGTGCACCATCAACAAAAACCAAATCATATTTTGCCTGATGCCCAGTGAAATCAAAGGTTGCCGAATCACCAAAAAGTTGGGTAATGTTTTTCGCAAAAGGAGTGTTCATAAACCGATTACCAGAACTCGCCTTGTCGATATATTTATGGTCTGCCTTTAAAACAGGAAGTCCCGTATTTCCAAGCTCTTTTCCCGGTAGGTCAAGAGTGCATATTTGAGTTCCTTCCTGAGCGTTCGCCGCCATGTTAAGTGTTGTTCTCCCATCAAAGGTTCCAATTTCAAAAATGGCAGTGGGATTGTATTTCTTAACAATTCTGTTCATCACATACACCTCAAATAAGGAAACATTGCCATCAACAGCAATGGCTTCTTTGATAACTACAGACTCTTCGGTTTTGAGGATTTCCTCCAGCGATGTTTCAGGAATTTCAGGAAGTATGCGTTGCGTTTTATAACCGTACTTCTCTGCAATATCGGTAATAAATAAACGGTTTTTAATGGAAAAAAACCCTATGGTAAAAACATAAAGACAGGAAACAAGCGCATAGAAATATCGAAGGAAGAAGTTCAGTGCTTTTTTCATAGAAATGATTGCGATGCTGCTAACTTACGATATCATCAAGAGCTTCGTAGCCAGAGATTTCAGGGTATTTTTTCAGTTTAACAACAATGGTTCTTTTTATAAGTTCCAACTCCTCCATTGTATCCGCTTCCATTCTCACGACAATTACGGGTTGAGTGTTGGAAGATCGAATTAACCCCCAGCCGTTCTTAAAATTAATTCTTACCCCATCAATCGTAATAACCTCATATTCCTTGGAAAAAGACTTCACCAGCTCATCAACAATTTTGAATTTCAGTTCGTCAGGACAAAATAACCGAACTTCTGTTGTGGAATAGGTTTGAGGAAGGTCTAAAAGCATTTCACTTATTTTTTTATCGCTATTAGAAAGTATTTCCAGAATTTTTGCCGCAGCATACACCGCATCATCAAAGCCGTAATAGTTTTCACCAAAGAAAATATGCCCGCTAACCTCTCCCCCAAGCAACGATTTTTCCTTTGCCATTCTGTCCTTTATTAAAGAATGCCCGGCAGCAGTCATAACCGGAATTCCACCATGTTTTTCTATATCTTTCACCAAATTTTGTGAACTTTTAACTTCAAAAACGATCTTATTTTGTTTTGGCTTTCGTGAAAGCATGTCCCGTGCATAGAGCAGGAGCAAATAATCTCCGAGAATCATTTTGCCATTTTCATCAACAACACCAATTCTATCCGAATCACCATCAAACCCTATTCCGATATCTGCTTTTTCTTTTACAACCGTTTCACAGAGGGTTTTCATATATTTGGGAACCGTTGGGTCTGGATGATGATGAGGAAAATTACCGTCTGGTTTTGAAAAGAGCTCAATAACCTCACAGCCTAATTTTTTTAATAATTTTGGAGCAACTAATCCGCCCGTTCCGTTACCAGAATCAACAACAACCTTAAGTTTTTTATTTATCTTAATTCTGCTATAGACCATATTTATATAGTCCTGCACAATCGTTTTTTCCGATCTTTGCCCTTCTCCGGTAATAAAGTCCTCTGACTCAATAATTTTCCTTATTTTTTGAATTTCTTTCCCATGTATGGAGGTTTGGTCAACGCAAAGCTTAAAGCCGTTATATTCAGGGGGGTTATGACTTCCGGTAATCATAACGCCACAGGTTGGCTCCTCTTCAAAGAGAGCATAATAAACAAGGGGCGTGGGAACCTGTCCGATATCCAGCACGGAAATTCCGGTAGAAATCAGTCCATTTTCCAGAGCATCCCGAAAGGCCAGAGAAGATAGCCGAACATCCCTGCCAACAACAACATTTTTAATACCTCTTGAAGCGAGATAGGTACCAAACCCCTTACCAAGTGCCGTTACAACATCCGTTGTTAAATCAACATCAACAATGCCCCGGATATCATATTCCCTAAAAATTCGAGAATTTATCTTCATACGTTTCCTAAAAATTATTTAATATTTTCTCATTGCAGTGAAAACAGCAATTGCCGCTGCACTTGCGAGGTTTAGACTATTTACCCTGCCCTTTTGCGGAATGGTTACGAGAGAAGTACAGAATTTTTTTACCTTATCTCGTACTCCTCCTGCTTCCGAGCCAATTATTATACAAAAAGGTCGGGAAAACTTTGTATCATCTATGGAATTTTTTCCTTTTGCGTCCAGTCCGTAAATAGAATATTTTCGTTCCTTTAAGGCTTGTAATATGGATGTTGAGTTTTTGGGTGCAACAATATCAAGGTACTCTACAGCTCCGGCAGATCGCTTACTAATGACGGGTCGAATAACGCCTTCAGAAACTTCGTTCAAAATAACGGTGTTTAAACCAAGAACCTCTGAAGTTCTTAATACTGCGGCGGTGTTGTTGGTGTCCTGTACATTATCGACCATTAAAACATCCGGCAAATGAGCTGGAGCTGCTGCAAGAATTCTCTCAACAAATTTTTCAGCATTCAAACAGGTATAACAGGAGACGAGAGCAATAACTGATTGGTGGTCCTCTCTATCAACTAATTTTGAGATTTCCTTTTTATCAAGAATATCTACAGGAATATTACGTTCTTCAGCAATTCTGAAAATAACGTTTTTTTTCTTGAATACCTGCTCAGTGGTGTAAATCGTGAAGAATTTTCGTCTTTTAGCCTGTAACGCTTCAAAAACGGGATTAATACCATAGAGGTACTCCTGCTTTACCTTAAAAGGCTTTGAAGATTTTGTGCGAAACTTTTTTTTCTGCAAATTATTGAAAATGTTAGAGGGATAAAAGCTCCTGA
>JADGAW010000261.1 GCA_015231815.1 Nitrospinota bacterium | reverse complement strand
TTCAGTTGAAAATCCGTTCAAAGCTTCTCCCATCAACAGTCTCAAGAGTTAATTGGTTTTTATCTCTATTTTTCAGCAAGATAGTGGAGGAGTATCCTGCCGTCTCTTTACCTATAATCGTTAGTTGTCGAAAATCCCCAAAATACCGCCACTCTCTTTTTCTTTGTTTGTTCCAGTATTGGAACTACTCTTTTCTTTTTTGTCATCTTTCGTTAAATAGTCAAAAAGCTTGACAGCACCAATTCCAACCGCTACCGGGGGTAATAATGAAGCACCACCAATTAAAACTGCTCCCATTCCAGCAGACAACATTGCATTATTGGTTAATGCTTCTCCAAGAACAGTTTTTGCGGCAGACCAGAAATTAAAATCATTATCGTAGATATTTCCCGAGAGCTTGAGCTCTTTAAGCTGAAGAACCCCGTTACTTTTTTCCAAAACCTCTTGGACAACTTTTGATGAAACATACAGCACCGGTGGGGCAGTATACTGCAAACCCTCAACTCGAATATTACTAACAGAAGCAAAATCTCCTTTTTTGTTGAGGTTCGTAACAGAAGAAAGGGATGTTAAGCCTTTCTGGATTTTTATCCCGGAGGCTTTTTCAGCAATTGAGGAAAAGTCCTCTAAATGAATTCTATTCGCAAAAATTTGGAGTTTGTTTGCGGTTACATCAAAAAGGTTGACTGAACCACTTCCCTTAATGCTTCCTCCTTTGGAACCTTCGCTCAGAATTCCATTAAATGAAAGAGAAGAAAGTCTGTTTGGGTTAATATCTTTTAAAGTAAGTGCAAAATCCTTGAGTCCCATCCTAAAAGGAGGTGTTTGTAATGTTGGATCAATATAAGTGAATTGAGCTTGTTTAACATTTACCTGTCCGATGTTGATGTCAGGTTTTTTGTCTCCTGATTCCTTACTTTTATTTTCATTATTTTCAGACAGTAACCCTTTCAGCACAGTATTAATATTGTTGATTTTTCCGTCATTACTTTTTTCAAAGACAATATGTGGCTGTTCAATATTAATTGAGCTAATATGGATTTTATCTTCATTGATGTTTAGCTGATTGACATCAATTTTACTCAGAGTAAGAAGGTTGGGCTCTGTTCCAAATGGAGCGTTCTTTAGGGAAACATCAGAAACGGAAATGTTGCCTGTTTTAGTATCGAAATTATAGTTAAGGCTTGGTTTTGCAGAATAGTTGAATTCGCCAGAGTTCGTAACATGAATGTTGCTCGTCAGGTTAATTTCTTTTTTGTTTGCAGAAATCTTGTGTTGAAAAGACGCTTTTAGGTCTTCCAAGGTTTTCGGAATGTCTGTTTTAACAAGCCTTAGAATTTTAATCGGATGAACTTCTTCTGATTGAACGGTAATCTCAGCAGAAGGGTTACTTTTATAGGATTTTACTTTTCCGTTGATTTTAATGGAGCCTGCCTTTGGATTGATGATATCAATTTTGCTGTTCAGTACAATTTCTTTTTCCTTAACGGTAATCTGGTGTTTTAATGCTACCTTTACCTCTTCGAGAGTTTGCGGAATATTTGTTTCAACGAGCCTCAGAATCTTAATGGGGTGAACTCCACCAGACTGAATGGTAATTTCAGCAGAAGGATTACTGAGAAAGGATTTTACTTTTCCATTGATATTAATGGAGCCAGCATTCACTAAGTTGACCATGAGATTACCGAGAGAAATTTCCTCATTTCCAAGATTCGCAACAAGGTCATCCAGTTCAAGATGAATGTTTTTAATATCTGTACTTTTAAGAGGAAATTGTGGATCAAGATTATTAAAATAAAGAGCGGCATTTTTCAGTTGAAACTCTTCAAGTTCTATTATTTGTTTTGGCAGAGCTATTTTTTCAGAAGCATCTTTTGTTGTATCGCTTTCTGGCTCAAAATTAAATTTTCCATCTTTAAACCGGGTAACATTGAACTTCATTTCGTCAACGAAAATTGATTTAACAGAATAGCTTCCCGTTATAAAGCGTATTATGTCAACCTCAACCTCAAGAGTTTTAAAGGTAACAAGCGGTTGTTTTCCTGCAAGTCCTTCAAAAAGGGTAACATTCGTAAGAGTTGCGCCTCCAAAGCTTGCAGAAAAATCTCCAATGACCAGTTTTTTCTGAATAGTTTTTTCAACAAGGGGAAGAAGCATTGCTTCAACTTTTTCTTTGGTTACAAGAAACTTGACGGTAATGGTCAAACAAATATATAGAATGACAAGCCCCCCGACAAATATAGATATAATTTTTACTGGTTTACTCATAATAATCTCCATAGGTTAAGGCTAAATAGTTTTTGTAATAGAATAGCATAAAATAGAACAGAATAACGTTCCACATTTTATTGATTTTAAATTTTGTCTTTCCCTATGAAAGAAATTGACTATACAAAACCCGTACAAGTTTCAGAGCATATTTATTGGGTGGGAACATACGACCCTCACGATAAATTTCAGTGTAACTCCTATTTGATCCTTTGTAATGGAAAAGGAGTAATTGTCGATTCAGGTTCTACCCTGTTTCTTGAAAGTTTACTGGAAAAGGTCGCACAGCTCGTTGCTTTGGACAATATTGTTGCGGTAGTCTCGCAGCATCAAGACCCCGATGTTTGTGGAAATATATTTCAATTGAAAAATATTTTAATTGAAGTGGGCTGTCAAAACCTTACGCTATATACCCACTTTAGAACAGCACTATTAATTAAGCATTATGGAAGAGGGTTGGTTTTTAAGCATACCGATAAACTTCCTGCTGGAAAGGCAGAAATTACTTCCGGCTTTGAAATGGAATTTATTCATACGCCTTACCTGCATGCTCCTGGAGCAATTACTACCTATTTTCCTCAGGATAAGGTTTTACTCTCCAGCGACCTTTTTGGTGGAGTAACGGAAAATTGGTCATTATATGCAGGAGAAAACTATTTTGAGGAAATAACCTCTTTTCATAAGGAGTACATGCCTTCAAAGGAAATCCTTCTCTATACCATTAAAAGGCTTGAAAGTTATGATATTGAAATGATTGCCCCACAACATGGTTCCATTATGAACAGAAAACAGGCACAGGAAGTAATGAAAGCATTTGAAGACTTTAACTGTGGCTTGTTTATTGAGGAGTCTTTTCGTGAAGAATTGCATGAGGCGCAAAGACTTATTGAAGAGCAGCACGGTATTATGCAGCAGGAACTTGAAATGGCAGCGAACTTCCAAAAAACCTTATTACCTGTAAACAGGGTAGGGTTATGCGATGTTTGTCGTGAAGATTGCCCTGAAGTAATTGATTTTTCCTTTTATCTTAAGCCCTGTAATGAAATTTCGGGTGATTTTATAATTATTGATAAGATAGACCATAAACATTTCGGGATAATGATTATTGATGTCATGGGTCATGGAGTGACATCAGGACTTGCCACAATTGAAATTAAAACCT
>JADGAW010000260.1 GCA_015231815.1 Nitrospinota bacterium | reverse complement strand
CTTGAATCCATTGAAGGAAGAAGGGGAAATCCTAAATTAAAGCCTCCCTTTCCTGCAATCAAGGGTGTTTATGAAAAACCCACCGTTATAAACAATGTGGAAACTATTTGTGCCGTTCCTTACATCATGATTAACGGAGCGGATGCTTACAAAAAATATGGTACGGAAAAAAGTGTGGGAACAAAAATCTTCTGCATTAGTGGTCATGTAAATAAACCCGGAAACTATGAGCTTCCCCTTGGTTTTCCTTTAAAAGAGTTAATTTATGATATTGCCGGAGGAATTAAAGAAGGAAGAAAATTAAAGGCAGTAATTCCCGGAGGTTCTTCAACTCCAATGCTGCCAGAGGATAAAATTGATATTAATCTGGATTATGAATCCATTGCTGAAGCGGGAAGTATGTTGGGTAGTGGTGCGGTAATTGTTATTGACGATAGAACCTGCATTGTTAAAACTGTTAAACGGCTCATAAAGTTTTATCAGCATGAATCATGTGGAAAATGCACTCCATGTCGTGAAGGAACTGCCTGGATGAAGTCTATATATGAAAGGCTGGAGTCGGGAGAAGGAAAAGAAGGCGATATTGAAACACTGGAAGATATTTGCGATAACATTTCCTTTAAATCCTTTTGTCCTCTCGGAGATGCGGCAATAGGTCCGGTTCTGAGCAGTATAAAGCATTTCAGAAATGAATATGAGGAGCATATTCAGGGAAACTGTTGTGAAGAAGTGAGAAGTGAGCCGTGAAAAGTGAAGAGAAAAAAGTGAATAATTAACCAATTATGACAGATTTAGTAAATATTACAATTGATGGCAGGGCGCACCAGACAAAGAAGGGAAATGTCGTGGTTAATGCAGCCCGGGAAATGGGTATAGATATTCCTGTCTTTTGCTACCATGAAAAACTCGGACCTTTTGGTTGCTGCCGTTTATGTTTAATTGAAGTTGTGAAAATACCAAAGCTTGTGCCTTCCTGTACGGTCATTGTCAATGAAGGTATGGAAGTTATTACCAGATCTGAAAAAATAGACAAGGCAAGAAAAGGAGTTTTGGAGTTTACGCTGTTAAATCACCCCTTGGATTGTCCTGTTTGTGACAAAGGCGGGGAATGTCCCTTACAAGATAATTCCTACCTCTACGGTCCGGCAACTTCACGTTTTCATGTAACCGACAAGAAAAAGAGGGACAAAGCATATCCCCTTGGTGAACTAACGGTTATTGACCGGGAACGCTGTATTCTTTGTCAGCGATGTTCACGTTTTACCTCAATTATTGAGGGAACAAGTGCTCTCGTGTTGCAAAACAGGGGGGTGAGTACCGAAATAGAAACCTACAATAAAGAGCCTTACAACTCAATATTTGCTGGAAACACCCATGATATGTGCCCGACTGGTGCCTTAACCTCAAAAAAGTTCAGGTTTAAGGCAAGACCCTGGGAAACAAAAGCTGTTTCAACGGTTTGTACTGGTTGCGGGCTAGGCTGTAACGCTAACATGAATGTAAGAAACGACCGTGCCCTGAGGCTTACCTTGTCAGATGATGATGTTGTGAGTGATGGATGGCTTTGTGATATTGGCAGGTTTGGAACATTGGACTATTTTGAAGATGATTCCATGCTTTCAAGTCCGAAAGACAGCCTGAAAAAAATAGATAAATATACAATTGACGCAGTAGATAAAATTAAAAACACCTGGAAATCAGGCAACAAAACCTTGAGTGCCCTTATTTCAGAAAATGTTACCAACGAAGAAGCCTATTTGTTGAAAAAACTGGTAAAAGCCTTTGACGGTAAAATAGCGTGCTCTAACTATTATCGTCCTATTATTACTCAAGAGACAGCATCAGTTGAGGATATTGACAACTCCGATACCATTATTCTGATAAACGCTGACCTGCAGAAGGTCTCTCCGGTGCTTTATCTCAGACTCAAAAAGCTGGCGGACCAGGGAAAAACAATTATAGTTATTGATTCAATAAAGCATGAAACAGCTCGTCTTGCTACACATTTTTATCACATAAAACAAAAGGAACTTCAAAACTTCCTTGTAAGTTCCAATAAATCCAATCAGGGAAGGGAGCTTCATTCTCTTTTGATAAAAAGTCAGAAAATTTCCCTAATTTACACTCCGGAAAGGGTAAATACCTGCTGTGAAGAACTTTTACAGTTTATTGATGGGTTTAAGTTCAAAATAAAAGCTCATCCTCTCTCTGTTTCTTTTAATACTCTGGGAACGAAATCAATTGTCGGTAAGGAGCATTCAATTGTTGATATTATTCACGACCTTGATAAAGGCGATTCTAATGTCTTAATTCTTTACAAAAGCGATATTGTAAAGAACTTTATTACGGTACAGAATCTGGAAAAAATCCTTGATAAGATTAAATGCCTGATTGTAATAGACAACCAGAAAAATGACACAAACTCTCTGGCTCATGTAAGTATTTACTGTGAGAAATACACCAATTACTCGGGCTCGATTGTAAACTCGGAAGGTCGATTACAATGGCTGAACAATCGGCAGGAGAAATATTCCGATGGTAACTTTGAAATATTTGAACTGCTTTTTACCAAACTCGGGCTAACATGGAATTATGAAACAGTTTGTGATATTACCAGGGAAATAATAGAGGAAGAAGCTGCTTTTAAAAAGGCAACATTGGATGATATTAAAAACCATAAAGCATTTATTCAGATACCAAAAGAAGTGTCTCAGGTAAAAAATATTGTCTCGAAGTCAGGTGATATTTCCATTGCTCCTTATATTACCCTTGCCTCTGGAAAAAGAGAGTCGGTGGTAAATAATCTGGATTTCATGGTGGATAAAAGCCCCTTGATAATAAATTCAAAGGATGCAGCAGCCTTAAAATTCAAGAATGGTTCAACTGCTGAAGTAAAAATGGGAGATAATTCTATAGAATGTAATGTTCGGATTTCAGATGACGTACTTGCCGGAGAAATCGGGCTCCCTTATTTCTCTGATAAAGCTTATTTAAACAGGCTTTTGGATCCAAAAGAGGGATTTAACACTATTGAACTAAAGAAAGTCGGAAAATAATTTTATGGAAATAATTATTACACTGGTCAAGCTGGTTGTTTTCTTCTTAATCCTGTTGCAGGCGGTGCCAATTTTGGTTTGGCTTGAGAGAAGACTTCTTGGAAGGTTTCAGTTGCGACCTGGTCCCAACCGTGTTGGTCCCTTTGGTTTACTGCAAACCCTTGCTGACGGTATAAAGCTGCTTTTTAAAGAATCAATTGTTCATAATCAGGTGGATATGTTCCTCTACCTTCTTGGTCCTTTTCTTGTTGTTTTTACAGCCTTTGCTGCATTTTCGGTTATTCCGATTGGAGCTCCCTTTGAGCTTTTTGGCAACACAATCTCCCTCAGTATTGCCGACTTGAATATTGGGCTTCTTTTTGTTTTTGCTGTTTTATC
>JADGAW010000025.1 GCA_015231815.1 Nitrospinota bacterium | reverse complement strand
GTTTGATTCTTTATAGGCGAGGCTGTCCTCATCCTGTTTTTTCATTGAGAAGAGCCCGTTTTTTGCCTGATTTAAAAGGTTTGGGTTTATATCTGTTGCATAAATATCAGTTTTTTCAAGAAGTCCTGATTCTTCCAAAACAATTGCTATAGAGTAGGGTTCTTCACCCGTTGCGCAACCAGCAGACCAAACTCTTATATGTTGAGATTCTGAAAATCGGGGTAATATGTTTTCTCTTAGGCAGCGGTAGATATTGGGGTTGCGAAAAAATGCGGTGACACTTACACTTAATGCAATCAGAAATTTTTCAAAACAATCTGCTTCCTCCATAATATCTATTGCCATTTCACCAAAAGAATCGAAATGTTCCATTCGAATGAAGTTTTGAATTCTTCGCTTCAAGCTATCAAGATTATATGAGCGAAAATCATATCCATACTGTTCAAAAACGTCTTCAAGAAAAATTTTTACATCCTTATCTTCAATTTCATTGTTACTAAAAAGATGATAAAGATAACGTCCTGCCTCCTTGATGTCCATAATATGATGGAAGTTTCCCGACTCAATAGCGTGAGTTGGAAGCACATTGGCATTTGGACAATCATTTGGGTCTTCGATAATTACGGTTGAACCGGACTTTTTTAGTAAATCCAGCGATTGTACAGCATCACTTCCATATCCACTGAGAACCATCACGATTAACCGGTTACCATATTCCTTTGCGAGAGAGGAAAAAAGGACATCTATTGAAGGTCTGGCATAGTTAACTGGAGGCTCCTTTGAAAGAAATATAACTCCATCAATAACTTTCATGTGAGAACTTGAAGGAGCGATATATATTTGTTTTTTTTTAACAATTTCTTTATCCTGAGCTACCGAAACGGGGTAGTCAGTTCTTTTTCGCAACAATTCATCGAGAAGTGTTTTGCTCTCTTCCCGTACATGTTGAATGATAAAAACAGATATTTCGGAAAGAGGAAGCCTTTCAATGATGGTAAATATTCTTTCCAGACTTTCTGCTGAACCTCCGATGGCCAAGCTTTCAACGTTGGTTTCCTGTTTTCTATAAAGGACCTTGTGGCTAACAAAGCGACTGTTAATTCCAAGATTGTATAAATAAGAGTAAAGCTGTCTGTTGAGAGTAAAAAGTTTAACTTTTTTTTCAGGAAATAAAATGGGAAAATCTGCAAGTATTTCGATAACATCAGGGGGAAGAAGCCAGATGTCGAGAAAGGTTATTTCAATATCAACTTCCTCAGAATTGCATAGTGCTTTTATGAATTCATGTGAATCATCCTCTGTCTCAAAATTTCCTGTGGCAACAATGTAAGCCTTGTCCTGTTCACAATGCTTTGTTACGTTCATACTTTTTTGTTGCTCCAGACAGCAGTAAGACTAATGAGGGTGTCGTAATCAACAGGTTTTGTAATGTAATCATTTGCTCCAGCCGCAATGCATTTTTCCTTGTCTTTTTTCATAGCTTTTGCAGTCAGGGCGATGATCGGTATTGATTTAAGCCGATCGTTTTTTCTTATTTCCCTGATCGTCTCATATCCGTCCATCTCTGGCATCATGATATCCATAAGTATGAGGTCAACCGAGGTTTTTTCCAGAATTTCAAGAGCTTTTTTCCCGTTCATTGCTTCTAAAACCTCAGCTCCTTTTGCTTCTAAAGCTGAAGAAAGAATAAAGATGTTTTTCACATCATCATCTACTGCAAGAATTATTTTTCCTTTGAGTTCTTTTCCCCCCAGTTGATTTGATGCTCCTGTCATATAGGATTCCCGTACACGTTCCAGAGCCACAGCCTGTTTTGAGGTTAAGGCGATATCTTTAATAGCAGAATCAATGTTGTCCAGACTTGCGGGTTTTTGTATGTAGCCGATAATATCTTTTGCGAGAATCTCCTTTGATTTTTCTTTTCCAGAAATAATGTATACAGGGATTTTACTTAGTTCCTTGGTGCTTTTCAGCTCTCTTAAAACTTCAATGCCGTTCATATCCGGTAATCCAAGGTCAAGGATGATACCTCTGATGTTTTCCTCCTTTGCCATTTTCAATCCATCTTTTCCTGTATTTGCAACGAGGGCGATGATTCCTTCTCTGGCTATTTCCTCAGAAACAGTTGAGGCAAAGGTTGTATCATCTTCAATAATTAATATTTTACTTTTTCCTGTTGGAACCGTTTGCGTAACGTGGGCTGTTTGTTTTCCCGTTTCGTTTTTTTCTTTTATTGCAGGTACTTCTTCGTTCTTTCTGGGTGATTCGGGTAAAAGAAGGGCAAAGGAACTTCCTTTTCCCTCTTTACTTTCCAGTTCAATGGTACCTCCAAGAAGTTTTGCGAATTGCCGGGCGATGGAAAGTCCGAGACCAGTGCCACCAAACTCCCGGGTAATTGAGCCGTCAACCTGACGAAAAGCTTCGAAAATTTCTCCCTGTTTGTCTTTTGGAACTCCAATGCCGGTATCAATAACCGAGAATTTAAGGGGAAATTCCTTGTTTTTCGTTTTTTCTATTTTTAGGGTTACCGAACCTTTTTTTGTGAATTTAAAGGCATTTGAGAGAAAGTTAAGAAGCACCTGAAAGAGCTTTTCCTTATCTGTTTCAATGGTGCTTTTTAGTTGGTCGTCAAGAATGAAGGATACACCATTTTCCTTTGCTGCTGAGTCAAACAGGTCGCTGATATGATTGCATATATGTTTCGTTGAAATCTTTGCTATATTGAGGAGCATGTGTCCTGACTCTATTTTAGAAATATCCAGTATATCGTTAATAAGTCTCAGGAGTTCGTTTCCTGAACTATTAATTATGTTGGCTTTTTTAATATCCTCTTCAGTTAGATTTTTCATCTCATTTCTTGAAATTATCTTTGAGAGAAGAATTATGGAGTTGAGGGGGGTTCTCAACTCATGAGACATATTGGCAAGGAATTCAGACTTATATTGATTGGTTTTTTCCAGTTCTTTTTGTTTTAATTCGAGGTCTTCATTTTTAATTTTCAGGTCAAAGGATTGTTGCTTAAGTTGTTCTTGCTGTTCTTCCATTTGGGTATTTGCCTGATGCAATTCTTCAGTTTGTTGCTGAAGTTGTTGCTGTTGCTCCTCCATTTGACTGTTTGTTTGTTGAAGTTCTTCACTCTGCTGTTGAAGTTTCTGCTGCTGCTCCTCCATTTTGGCATTAATTTTTTGTAACTCTTCACTTCTTTTCTGGGCTTCTGTTGTTGCTACTTCAGCAGCAACGAGCAGTTCCTTTATTTCATTATTTTTAACTCCTGAGTAGAGGAAGGTGGCTATAACTTTTTCAGATTCTTCTATAAAGGCTCGTTGCAGGGAAGTAAATTCCTCAAAACTAGCCAGTTCAATTATCCCGTAAAGTTCCTCTTCGTATATGATTGGCGATGAATAGGTCATAAGAGGAGCTTCATCGACTAAACCTGTCGTAATAGCCTTATCCTCCCGTTTGATATTTTTCTGGATTATTGGTTCTCTTTTCAATGCTACCTGTCCAATAATCCCTTCTCCCATTTTAAAGGAATGATTTACTTTTTTATTAAAAGCATATGTTGCAGTCAGGTTTAATCTCTTTTCTTTAGGGTCATTAAGGTAAAAGGCTCCTTGTCCGGCATTCAGTTTTTGAGCGAGAAAGTGAATTGCCTTTTCGCACAACTCTTTTAGCGATAAGTTGCCAGAAAGCTCTGCATTAAGTTTGTTGAGACTTTCCTGCATCCAGGAGAGTTCTTTTGCTTTGGCTTCATTGTTTTTTAATGTTGTCAACATGTTGTTGAGGGATTCACTGAGGCTATCCTCATCCGAACGCATTGCAACATGACTGTTATAATCCCCGGAAGCTATTTTTTTTGCCTGCTCAATTGTATTCTTTGTATTGTCTTTAAGGGAATTAACCGCATCAATGATTTCACCAATTTCATCCCTATTCTTGTAAGAAATTTCATCTCGGTTTATTCTCCCCTTACTCAACTCTTTTAGCTGTCTAGAAGCGACTTCAAGGGGGTCAGTTACCCCTCTCATAAAATAGCGGATGGTAATAAAGGCGACAAAAAGGGTGGAAAGGAGTATTCCAACAAAAACATATTGGAAATGTTTTGCTTTTGCAAGGGCTATTTCTTTGTCAGTAAAATTAATGAGTATCCAATATTCTGTTTTACTGCCTTTAAGAGGGAAAACCTTTTGAAAATTAACAATATAGTTATCGTGTTGAAGTGTCCCACTATTTTTTTTCGTAGTTGCTTGAAATATTTCAGGATAATCGTTCTTTAGGGTATGTCCATTGTTAAGACTCATGTCCCACAGTTTTGAGGAATTCTCATGTGTCAGATAGCTCCCATCTTTTCCTACCAAAATAAGCCTTCGGTTTACCTCTGTTTTATCTTCTCGATAAATAGAGTTCAAAATTGTATCACCGAAAAGGGTGAGAATTAACACCCCATGTTCTTCTCCATTGCTATTAATAACAGGCATTGCATAGCGTAATACGGGAAGGTGAGGGAGCATCACCTTTCCGTACTCTCTATTGAGATTCAATGGCGATACATAGACTTCGTTGTCTTTTAATTTCAGTGCTTCCTGAAAGTAGTTTCGCTCAAATTTATTTTGTAATTTGCTCTGAGTCATATGATAGGACAAGCCGGTGTTCCTGTCATATTGGACATTGATTTTTTCATTTCCTTTCATATCAATGAAGCGAACTTTGAAGAAGATTTTTTTGGATTCCATATACGATTTAAAAGAATCCTGTACAACTTTTTTTGAACTGAATATCATGTTCTTTTCCCCGAGGCTATTCCAGTTAAGGTATTGATGAAGGGCATAAAAGTTGGCAAGAAAATGAAGATCATGAGGCATCGGTTCAAGAAGTCCATCAATTTCCATGACAAGGTCACTTAGTTCATGCTCTCCAGATTTTTGTGCTTCCTTAAGGTAGGAGCTGTTTGCGTTGTTGTACCCATAGAGAGCTATTCCTGATATGCCTAAAAATATCAGGGAAAAGAAGATGAGGATTAATTTATGCTTTAATCCAAAGTTATTTATGGAGAAGAGTTTTATGAGATTCATATATATCGCATTAAAATTCTTTCAAAGTTCTGATAAGCTTCATTCGTTCAATACACCACCGAATAAGCTGCTCTACATCTGCTGGTTGTTTAGCATAATAGTGTCTTGCAGGGGGAGTAACTTCATGAGTCATTCCCAAAAATGCCTTGATAACTTGGAGTTCTACTGTCGCCATTCCAACAAGGTTAACAACATCAGCGGGTTCGGGCTTCTTCGATTTGAAGGAAAAGTAATCAACTCTTTCAAGTCCCATTGTTTTTTGTATATTCTGAATAATCTCCAGAAATTCAAATACAGCGTTAAAGGCATCAAGGGTAGTGGAGTTTTTATTTTTTTCAGGAGGTATTGTTTTGTCCATAACTTCCAAATTATCTAGAATAATGGTGATATCATCATAAAGTCTTTTAACTTGAGCATAGGTGTCGGTGGGAGTGAGCTGGTGCTCATTGAGTAAATCCATCTCAAGAGAAACGTGGTGCAGGAAATTAAAAACATCAAGTGGTTTTTTATTGGTAAAGATTGGTGCTTCTTCAATCTTACTGCTAATGTTATACAATTTTTTAATGATTCTCAGTTCAACCAGAATTCTTTGAGTCATTTCATAAACCATGTTTGGGTGGAGTTCAAGCATTGGTTCAATACCCACCTCCTCAATTCGAGGAAGCTTGAGGTTCATTCTTAATATATTAATTTTGACGAGAATTAGATAGGCTTTTTGCCAAACATGGCGGGGTTTTAGATTCGCATCAACCCTTGGGGTTTCTTCATTATCCCATCCTTTTGTAATACCAAAATGCTTTTTTATAATGTCGATTTCTTCATGGATTTTATACACCTCCCGGTAAACATCAGAGGGGATGATTTCAGAGGCGTAAAGGTTTGGTGTGTAAAGAAAAAAGATAAGGAAGAGAAAAAAATTCTTATACATCGCTATTACTCATGGTTATAAACATCTGAGTATATCAAATCTATTTTATTTATATCAATCCAAATGGCAGGTGTCACTTATTTATTGATGGCTTTTATAAAAATAAGGTAAAAAGTCATAAAACGATAAAAATTTTAAGCTTTTCGGTAAAGAATGAGCTTAGGAAGGACAATGCGGTATTCTTTATTCTCCTCTTTATCTTTCCATACAACGAGGTAGTCGATTTCAATATCAGTTACCCGGTAGCCTTTTTTTATCAACAACTGAAGCTGTTCGTTGTATGCTTTAGAAAACTGACAAACTTCTCCATATTCCTTGTGGTGGAAAATATCAGGCTGGTTATCGAAGATGGAAAGTTTGTCTCCCGGTTTGACCTTTTTTATGTTTTCTTTTTGTTTATTCCCCTTAAAAAAGGAAAGCCTAACATCCGAGAGGTTCATCTGTTTTACTAAACAGTTTGGGGGCTCGTAGCTCTTTTTGTCGAAGGAAATATTTTCCTTTTCCGGAAAGGCAGCATCGAAAAAGCTTTGGTTGGTGTGTATGACAAGATTCTTCTTCGCACGGGTTATTGCCACGTAGAGAAGCCTTCTGGTTTCTTCCGTGAGCCTGAAGGAGTTACCCAACATAATCAGGACGTTGTCGTACTCCCGTCCTTTTGCTTTATGGAACGTTGAGACGGTAATATTTCCCTTTTCAGGAACAAAGAGGTCAAGGCTGATATCGTTAAGAAAGGCGTTCCAGTTTGATGTGTAGTAAAAGCTGTTTTCTTTTTCAAATGCTTGTATGACCGACATGCAGATATCAATGTTTTTGGTACCGGAAAACTCTTTTTCAATTCTTTCCTTTGCTGCTTCCCATTTATTCTTGTCTATCATCCAAACGCCATTTCGTGCATCGTTATAGAGATAATTGTCAAAAAGTCTGATTTCCAAAAGGTTTTTAAGGGTAAAATCGTTACTTCCGCTAATAAGCTGGGCGTTCATATCCCTTTGTTTTAAAAGGGTAGTTATCAGAAGTGTGTCTTCATTTGAGAAGGTAAGAATTCCCGTTTTTTGGGGCATAGAGTTGTTAATAATATATTCCACCAAGGGTTGTATAAGGTTTTCTGAGGTGTATTTAATCAATTGAATCGTACCATTTTCTTTTGTATCGGCTTCAATGGGAGAGCCTGCCTTAATACGGTTCTTTGCTGGTTCAATAAAGTTATTGGAAAATTCAACAATATTTGCCCTACTGCGGTAATTTTTGTAAAAGAAATGATTTTTTGCCTGGAATTTTTCCCTGAACTCTCTGATGTACTTCATTGAAGAGCCTCTAAATTCGTACACATTTTGGTCGTCATCTCCAACGGCAATAACTTTCAGGTTATCTATAGCATTAACAATCGCCTCTATAAATTGAAACTCGTCATCGCTTACATCCTGATATTCATCAATTACCATGACGGTTTTACCCATGATAGAAACTTCTCCTGACTTTATGGCATTTGAGGCTTTTTCAAGAATAGATCCCGATTCCTCAATGTTACCAATGAGTCCAAGAAGTTTGAAGGCATAACCGTGATAGGTGAATATGTCAACCCCGTAGGCAAGGCTGTGCACCAGACCGTAAAGGCGACTTTTAAAATCAATTGCAGCTGGGCGTGAAAAGGTAAGCATAAGAAACTGCTCCGGTTTAGTATCCTCCATCAAAAGAAGTGAGGCAACTTTATGCACTAAAACCCGTGTTTTTCCGCTCCCGGGTCCTGCGGCAACGAGAATTGCCTCGTTTTTGGTGTCATTTATAACTGCCAACTGTTCTGGACTAAGGTTGATAAAAACCTCCTTGAATTTCTGTTCCGTAATAGGTCGGGCTAATTCTTTTTTTCTATTGGGAAAATAACGTTTAATAAAGTCCAAATAGTCCAATTGAAAATAATCTTGCAGAAAATCCATTGCCTCGTTGTAGTTCTTCAATATTTTTTTGGCATATTCTCCAACAATGTGAATTTGTTCTGTCTTGCTCTTATAGTAATCCTTGAGTTGGCTGTAATCTTCTTTTGTATAGGATTTTGCAGGGTTATGTTCCAATCTTTCAATTTGCAGTGGACTATAGAAAATCATCAGTCCTTCAGCAAGTTTTATCGACTTGATTTCATAAAGAAAGAGTAATGCTTTTTGATAGGAGTTAAGAGGTTCATTTTCCAAAAGCATGTTGGAACGCTCAATATCGGTTTTTAGTTTAAGAAGCAGGAACTCTATCTTCCCTTCATTTACATCAGTGCGGTAGGAAAAGAGTGCTTTGATTATCTCCTGACAAAGAGAGTGGCGTTGGTTTATTTCCTTGATGAAACAGGTATAGTCTTTTTTAAGGGAAACCTCATATTTATCAAGGGAGGCATCCAGTCTTTTTCGTTCGATTTTTTTGGATTGGTTCCAGTAATAAAGGATGAGCTTTATATCTTCTGGAACTGCCTTAACTCCTGATTCAAGAAGTTGAGCATTAATGGCACGGAGATGAAAGGTGTTGAAATTATTGTTTTCAGAAAAAATTATTTCTGCCATAGTTTTTTCCAGAAATGAGAAATGTTCCAGCTTTTGAGCAGTGCCAGCCTTCGAGCTTCCAGCATCAACGAAAGCAGTCAGCTGCATGGCATTGCCAATGATCTTGAGCTCAATAAAGAGGTTGAGGATTTCATGTATTTCCTCTTTCGGCAGGTCAAGGGTGTCGGATAAATAATCGATTCGTACCTCACGGTAGGTAAAAAGGTTTTGTGCAATCCGCATTGCCGTGATTTTAGTTCTTTCTGTAAATCGATTTGATTTCTCAACCTTGTCCCTGATTTCGTCAATACTTTTAACGAGAAAACTATCAGCGTAAAGTTTTGGGGCGTTTTGTCCCCGCTTGAGGTAGCCACTTTTTTCCAAAGCAGCAATGGAGGTTTTGACCCGTGTTTCAAGGTCTCGAATGTCGGTGTCCCAACCTGCTTCACGGGCAAGTTCCAAAGCAGATTTAGAAAACTTCTTTTGTTTTGTTCTTTTTATTGCCTGCCAAATTTGCCCAACCTCTTTTTGTGTTAGTTTATGAGCGTTTAGCAACTCAAAATGTTTATCTAAGTCTCTTTCATTAAAGAGAATATGACAATTGGCATCAACGTCCTCCTTTCTTCCTGCTCTTCCTGCTTCCTGAACATAGTTTTCCAAGGAACCAGAAATATCATAGTGAATGACTGATGAAACGTCCTCTTTGTCAACCCCCATCCCAAAGGCTGTTGTGGCGACAATTACATCAATCTCATTATTCATAAACCGGTTTTGAATATCAATTTTTGTCTCGCTTTCAATTCCAGCGTTAAAGGGTTCAGCGTTAATACCTTGTCCCTTGAGGGTGTTTGCAACCTCGTAGGTTTTTTTCTTGGTGGAGACATAAACAATTTTTGGCTGTTCGTTCTCTTTAATAAGGGAAATCAGTTGTTGATTTTTATGGTCTTCGTCAGGCATTTCATAGACAGAATAGGTGAGGTTCTTGCGGGTTGAGGGTGTAGAGAAAAGTTCCAGCTTTATACCAAGCTTATTGTAAAAATAAGCTTGAATGTCCTCAATTACTGCTTTTTTTGCTGTAGCGGTAAAGCAGGAGACAGGTATTGGGGATGTCAGTCCTTTGTATTCCGAGAGGGTCTTAATGAAATCGCCGACAAAGAGATAATCAACGCGGAAATCATGTCCCCATGAGGAAAAGCAATGAGCTTCGTCAATAACGAACCGTTCAATTGTTCTGTTTTTCAATAGCCCCAAAATTGTTTTTGAACGTAGGGATTCCGGTGATATGTACAGAATGTTCGCACCTCCCTGTTCAACCCGTTCAATTGCTTCACTTCGTTCAAGAGGGGAGAGAGAAGAGTTTATTGTTGCGGCATCGCTAATGCCAAAGCGGTTTTTCAAAACATCCACCTGATCTTTCATCAATGATTGAAGGGGAGAAATCACTACAGTTAATGAACGATAGGCAACTGCCTTCATAATTGCCGGAAGTTGGAAAGTTAATGATTTCCCCCCGCCAGTAGGAAATATGGTTAGAAGTGAAGCGTCCTCAAGACTTTTCCCGACAACCGTTTCCTGTAAGGGAACTTGAGTGTCACCATCAAACCGACGGAAATCCTCATAACCGAAGTAGGCCTTCAGAGCTTTTTTGGGGTTAAGGTTTTCTGAGCAGTAATTACATTCTTTGCGGTTGCATCGATTAAAACGTAATTGATGAAAAACAGTATTAATATCGCATCGCTGATTTAATACCCATGGCGGAGTTATGGAATCTTTGTCGTCAGTATTTATAAGACTTAATGCGTATGCCAGTTCAATGGGGTTTTCCTGAATGAGCTCTTCAAGAGGGGGGAAGGAGCATATTTTTTTCTCAAAAACATCTGCGATTAAGTCTTTTAGCTTTTTGAGAGAAAGGACTTTCTGAGGGGTAACTCCGGCACGGGTTTCCAAAGCTTCCCAGTAACGGAAAAAACCCTTGAACTCCTTTTGACTTTCCAAAAGGCTACGATACATGAGTTGAAGGTTTTTATTCAGTTCATGAAAAGCTTTTACCTCATCAACAAAAAGTTGCTGGGCGAGCTTGGAGTCTTCAATTGGGTTATTAAGAAAAGTTGTTTGCAGTTTATAGTCTTTTACCAGATGGTGATAGGTTTTTCGTGGGAAAAGAAGAGGGGATAGAAAAAGGGTGTCGATAACCGACTTTCCTTCTAGTCCTTTTTTTATACCCTGTTCTTCGAGAATCTGAAGGTCAAAGGAAATTACGTTATGTCCACAAAGAAATTGTACTTCTTTCAGTAATTCCTGAAACCCATTAACATTAAAGGGAGTGAAATGCTGATTACCAAAAATTGCTCCAAACTCCTTTATTTGACGTGTTTCTTTATTTACCTCAAGGTCAAAGAAAAGGATTTTCTCATTTGTCATTACCGTAGTTTAAGTGAAGATTTTTCGTGAACACTATTATAAGACAATGCTCTAAGCTGATTGTAGGAACAAATGTTTTGAGTTAATTTACGTGAATTTTTACCTTGTAAGGCTTAATAATTTTATTAATTAGTTGTTGTTTTAATCATACTATTTACTTTTAAATTTTATAATTACTATACAGTCAATATCTCTTGAGAGCCTTCAATCCATTGTATAAGAGGGGTTTAAGTATGGCATTAATATTGTACTAATTCAAGGATTTGTAACCTCTCATGAAAGTAAAATGAAAAATTATAGAAAAAGCTTTTTATTCTTTTTTACTGAAAAAAAAGAAAATAATGAAAAAGGGTTTACCCTCATTGAACTCGTAATTGTTATTGCCATTATTGGCATACTTGCCTCAATTGGTATCCAAAAATACAACGAATATAAAGATAAAGCCCGCATTGCTGATGTTAAGTTAACCTTACATGACATGCAACTTGCCATGAGTTTACTTGCTACCGATACCAATACTTGGCCGGGGGGTTCTACTCCTTTTATTTGTCCAAAGAACCAAACCCCCTCAGTTGATGGTGCAGAATATGAAGACCTTACAGCAGATGATATGGGGCTATTTAATAACAACGGAACAACCTTCGCCAATAACGGTTGGAATGGACCTTATCTTTCCAGTGCCAGACTTGATTCAAATGGAAACTTTGTTGATCCTTGGGGTTCTCCTTATTTCATCGATTATGACTATCGCATTAACGGTAAGGAGTATGCTGTAATTGGTTCCTATGGTCCAAATAAAGGCTCTAAGAACAGTTATGACAGTGATGATGTTTATCTTATTGTTGGATATTAATTCGTGAATTCCCCTGAAAACCACTACCATTTCTCCCCAGATTGTAAACACAATATATAATTAATTTTTCTGTAAAGCTTCTCGTCGCATAAATTCTATAAAAGTTCATACAGGAGCTATCAGGAAGGTTTATAATTAACCGTTTAATCATTCCTATGGAGAAAAATATGAAAAAGAACCTATTAATTTTTTGCTTTTTTGTTTTTACCCTTTTTACTTCATCATGTTCCTCAAATGAACCTACCGATACTCGTTATAGAACATTTACCGTTGATGAAATAAAGAAACTTCAAACACAAAGAGCAGTTATTCATACAAGACTTGGAGAAATTACCATAAAGTTCTTTCCCGATATTGCTCCAAACCATGTAGAAAACTTCCTTAATCTGGCAAAAAGCGGATTTTATAACGGTACTGCCTTTCACCGGGTTATTCCCGGATTTGTCATTCAGGGTGGCGACCCTAACAGTAAAAATGCTGAAGACAGGTCAACACATGGCATGGGAAACGCCGGATATACGGTGAAGGCAGAGTTTAGCAGAAAGCCTCATACGAGAGGCTCTGTTTCTATGGCTCGAGCACGTCATGTGAACAGTGCAAGTTCCCAGTTTTTCATCTGTGTTGATGATACTCCAAACCTTAATGGTCAATATACCCTCTTCGGTGAGGTGGAGAGTGGAATGGATGTAGCGGATAAAATTGTTGCTTTACCAAGGGATGGCAAGGACAATCCTCTGGAACGAGTTGAAATGACCGTTACGGTAAAAACGGTGAAATAAAATTTGAACCATATTGTCAAAAATGGCTGATAATTCCGAAATTAATAATTCAATACTCAAGAACCTCCGATTTAAGTTTGAAAGCTATAGAGAGAGTCGGTTGTTACTGTACATTTCAGACCTCAATTTAAGAAACCAACTTCTCCTTCTCTTTACTCAGCTTCGAGCCAAGCACTTAAAATTCCTGAGCAGTAAGGAAGAAATAATCCTTGAGGTACTTGAAAATTCTTCTGCTCGCAAGGATGAACAGTTTTCAGTGGGGATTCTTTCCTTTCATCATCATTACCCCAATATTCCATCAATAATTACCTCAACCTTACAAGCCCTTAAGAATAATATGGGAACGAAACGGTATGGAATTAAATTTATTGCACTGGCGAAGGACAAAGAACATTTAGGAGCGCAGTTTGGTGATACGGTGGAGGTCAGAACTGCATCAATTCGTGCAGCAGCAAAAAATGGTTTACGGGGTGTTATTCTTGGTAATTTAGATGAACCGGCAACAATTAAGGCGTTTGTTAAGAAAGTCACAGAGACCATTGAGGGTGATGTCATGGCTCGCATGAACCCGATTGAAAGGCAGGTTAAGAACCTTATTAATGTAGCCTACAGTTACCTCAATAAAATGTTTTGGAGTGAAGAAGAAAAAGAGGAAAACGTACGAAAGGCAATTGAAATCTTTGAGGAAGTTCTTGAAACATCCAAAGATAACTATGACGCAAAGCTGGGGAAAGCAATTGCATCATCAAGAAGCGGTGACCCCTATTTAATCAGCGAAGGGGTGTCGATGTACGAAGAGGTTATGCAGGTTGGTGTTGATCTTGAAAGAGTCTATGAAGGTCATGCAGATTGTTGCTACAAAATGGCAGATATGGCAGTTTTGGAGGATGATAAGAAAAAATGGTTACAAAAAGGGGTAAAAACACTGTCAGCTCTTAATGAGGTACACCATGAAGAAGTGAACAGTATCAGGAAGGTTCATCCCGATTATAACGATAAAGAAACCTTCTTTCATCTGGCAAATCGTCATGCAAAGGTTGCGTCCACCTTAATGAAAATAGACAAGAAAAATAAGGAAAAAGCTATTCAAGAACATATGCAAGGAATTGAATATGATAAAACCGTTAAAGCAAACTATGGTGTTATAGGATTATTACAGAGTGAAGCTAAATCTCAGGCAGACCATTTGAAGATAGCAAAACTCTGTTCAATTGCACGGGAAAATGTTCCGGGTATGGAAATCGATTACCTTATATCAGAAGCTGAGGCATACTATAGTGCCGGAAAACATGTTGAGGCTACAAGGGTTTTTAAAAGCGTTAATAATTACGTAACGAAAGATAGACTCGAAAATTGGGTTAAATATAAAAACGGACATGTCATTGTTGATGAAAAGGAAGCAAAACAAATAGCCATGTTTATTTCATTTTTAAATCATCGGGCAATTCATTTCAGAAGAATTGGAAACTTTCCCCGTTCAATTGATGATTTGGGGGTTGCTATTGAACTTGATCCGGAAAAGACCTATTACGATATTTATTTCAACTTATCCAAAGCAATTATGGATACCGTTAAGCAAAAACAACAATACAATGATTACGGTTTGAAGGATGGACTTACGTTTATTCTAGAATCATTAAAAATAGCCAAGAAACAAAGCTTAGATACCTACTTCGATTTACTTGATTCACTGAAAAAAGATATCGTTTTTGCCCCATTTCTCAAAGACATTTATAAAATTCTTGAAGATAATAGTTTTCCTCTGAAACTTTAAGTTAACAGCATTTTTATTGAATTTTTGACTACTTAATCAAATTCGCTCTTTTTTCCCAGCAATAAAACCTTTAGAAAAAGCATAATAGAAGAAATAATGTTCATCAAGGGAGTTCCATGAACAAAATATTTTCCCTCCTTCAATATAATCTGTCCGTTGTTTAAAAGACGGTTGAGTCGAACGTTAACAATTGTTTTTGCATTATATATTGCAAGAATTTCCTCTTCGGACATTCCTTTTTCACCAGAGTCAAAAATTTCCCTGATTATGCGAATTCTTCTTGCTGTTTCACCAAGGTTAACAAAATGAAAATAACCGTAGCCAAGTGCTCCATAGCTTATTTCGTTCAAAATAAGTTGAGGCAAGAGTTCAATGCCAATACAGCTTAAGGAAAGAAGAAAAACCATTAATAAAACAGCAATAGCACCTATTCCAAAGCATACGAAGATTGATTTTAATTGCGAGAGAAGTCCGAGACGGTTAATAGCAATATGAGAGGCAACGTTGATTAGAAGTCCGAGAACCGGTATCAATGCAAGAAATAATTTATCTGATTCCACCTAGCCTCCCTTCTTTGCTTTAAGAATAGAACGGTACGTGGCAAAGAGTCCTGCCATGAGCTTTCCCTTATCAGTAAGGACATACCTCTCATCTTTCATGATGGCTATTTTGTCGATGATTAAATCCTTTAACCTCGGTTTGATAAGTAAATCATCGTTCATTCTTTCCTCAAAAACTTCTTTATTAATACCTTCCGGCATTGAATCCCGGATCATGTTGGTGATTACCAGAGAGGGACTATCGGCCTCAACAGCAGAGTAGGTAATCATATACGCCAAGGTTACTGCAGTAAAAAGAGTTGCAACCTGAATGAGTTCGAAAATCTCTGCAGGAAAAGGAAGACCAAAAAGAACAATGGGGAAATTACCCAGATAAAACAGAAAAGACCCTAATAGTAAGGTAGAAAAGAATATGAGTAACAATACCTTTGTTTGTCTGTGGGGAAGTCGAATTTTCCAAACAGTTAAATGCACTGCAAAGGCAATACATAAAAGAAGTAGTGTGTAAATTAAAGAGTTCATGTGGGTTTAAAAAGTTCGAAGGTTAGAAAGTTAGAATCTCTAAAAATTAAGCAATAAGTTAAGAAATGTTTATTTTCTATCATAATGACCTTATACATTTTTGTAGAAATTATCGAGAAGCTCTGGCATCGAACTTTCACAGCCAATTGGCATAATATGAAAACCATCCACTTGTTTTTTAATTTCCAGCATGAATTCAAGGGCAATGTCCATGCTTTCCCTTAAGGGGTCACTGGAATTCTCTATTCGTTTATATAAAACTTCATCAATAGGTTCCGAAAGAATATTATTGTTCATGAAGTCTATAAATTTAAGGGACTTTAAAGGAGTAATTCCTATAAGTATTCTTGACTGTATGCCTGCTTTATTAATTTCTTCAAGAAAGGTTTCCAGTACTCTTTTTGAATAAATTGGTTGGGTCTGAAAGAATTCAGCTCCTTCATTTATTTTCTTCTTCATTTTTAGTAGTTGCAGCTCCAGAGGACTGTAACAAGGGTTCACTACTGCTCCAATACAGAAATCAGGAGAACCGTTGATGTTCTTTCCTGTTTCGTTCAAACCTTTGCGCAGGTTATTGGCACAATGAATAAGTTGCACAGAATCAAGGTCGAAAACAGGTTTTCCCTTTTTATGATCCCCGGCAGTAACATAATCCCCCGTCATAAGGGTGATATTCTCAATGCCCAGAGCATGAGCACCCAGTATCTCCGATTGAAGGGCAAGCCTGTTTTTATCCCGACAACAAATCTGCATATTGGGTTCAAGTCCGTTATCTTTGAGGATTTTACTAAAGGCTAAAGCAGACATCCTCATTACCGCCATTTGGTTATCTGTTACGTTTATTAAGTCTGTTTTACCTTTGAGGTCGATGGCATATTGGAGAAATTTTTTGTAATCAGTTCCTTTGGGAGGAGGAACTTCAACAGTGATATAAAAATCTTTTTTTAAATCTAGAAATTTCATAAATGTATCGTGGTTTTAAGGTCGGAGGTTAATTGTCTATTGTTAACTCCGGTAATCGGCATTAATTGAAATATATTCCTTGGTTAAGTCTGAAGTCCAGATGTTTGCTGAATGAAAACCATTGCCACAGGAGAGGGTAATATCGAACTCCTTATTTTTCATAACAGCATTTGATTTTTTTTCATCATAATTTTCCGGAACTTCACCTTTATCTAATACCGTTACATCACCGATAAAAAGGGATGCTTTTTTATATTCAAAGGCGATTTCGGTATTTCCCGCCGCAGCAAGAATTCGCCCCCAATTGGGGTCTTCACCGTGCAATGCTGTTTTTACCAGCGGTGAGTTGGCAATTTTTCGGGCAATTATCAGAGCATCCTGAACTGAAAAGGTGTCTTTTACAATAATATTTACCAGTTTGGTTGCTCCTTCTCCATCACGTACAATCATTTTCGCAAGGTCAATAAAAACCGACTGTACTGCTTGTTTAAAACTATTGTAATCATCTGAGTCCCTCCGTATAACCATTTCAGAAGCACCGTTTGCCATCAAAATAACCGTATCGTTGGTCGAGGTATCGCCGTCAACCGTAATACGGTTAAAAGAACTATTAACGCAATCCTTAAGGATTTCCTTTAACAGGGGAGTTTCTATCTTTGCATCAGTGGCAATAAAGGCAAGCATTGTTCCCATATTGGGAGAAATCATTCCGGCACCTTTGGCAAGTCCTCCAATATTTACCTCAGTTCCTGAAAGGTTAACTTTAATGGAAGAAATTTTTGGAAACAGATCTGTTGTCATTATTGACTTCGCACAGGTAATTTCATCATGTTTATCTTTATTTTGAATAAGCTGTGGAATTATCTGAATAATTTTGTCTGCGGGAAACTTTTCTCCAATAACTCCGGTTGATGCAATAAGTACCTCGTTAAACCTTACATTGAGGGCTTCTGAAAGTTTTTCTGTTATAGAGCGAGCCCCCTTTATTCCTTCTTCACCGTTACAGGCATTGGCATTTCCGCTATTGACAATTACAGCCTTGCACTGGGAGTTTTCTTCAAGGTTTTTTTTACACAGTTGTAAAGATTCTGCCTTGACCTTATTTTCTGTAAAAACAGCGGCTGTATTAAAGGGGAGTTCTGATGTAATTAATAAAACATCATCTCTATTTTTATACTTTATTCCTGCGGGAGCACAGGAAAGCGAGAACCCCTTAACAGCACT
>JADGAW010000259.1 GCA_015231815.1 Nitrospinota bacterium | reverse complement strand
ATGAAAGAGATTAAAGGCGGACTTGGTGGAATGGCAGGTCATATGTGTGATGGATCTGGACCACATGGTCATAACCCCCATGCAATGGGTAATTATCACAACATGGAAAAAGGTAAATAGTAATGGCTACATTAATTAATCGAATTGCCCTTCTTTTTCTTTTTGTTGCTGTTGGTTTTACCTCAACTGTTCATGCAAAAGAAGTTGCTGCAAAGAGCATTAAGGTTCATAAACCCGTTGTTTACGCAACCTTACCGGGAACGACAACTGCGCCTGTATATATGGAGCTAAAAAATGTTGGAAGCGAAAATGTAACGGTAACCCGTGTCAATAGTACGGTAAGTGTAAAAGCTGAAATTCATGGACATATCCACAGCGGTGGAATGATGAAAATGAACTATCAGCCTAAACTTGAAATAAGAAAAGGCTCCTCTGTTGTTATGGAACCAGGTGGTTACCACATCATGCTCATTGGTTTAAATAAAAAACTTGTTGCTGGGGAACAGGTAGAATTAAGCTTTACCTTTAGTGACGGAAGTTCACTAACTGTCTTTGCTCCAATAACTGATATGAAAAAAGCCATGCAACTTAAACAAAATGGTATGAAAATGGATATGCATTCAGGGCACTAAAGGGAGACTTTAGAAGTAAGAATGAGAAGTTCTGTACAAACATCAGCTATCGTTTAAACATAAAAAGCACCATGCTTGTTTCTTGAAGATGGTTAAAAACTGATTGTTTTATGAATCGCTATCGAGGAGAAGGGAAGAAATAACACTTCTTCCCTTTTCAGATGTCCAATTTCTTTCCCCCATGATTTTCCCAATAAACTTTCCGTCTTTTCCTATTAAGTAACCTGTTGGTAAACCCAAAATCTCATATTTTTTTCTTACGTTATTCTCTGTATCAAGTAAGACAGGCAGGTTGACATGATGGTGTTCCATAAAGGTTAAAATCTTGTCTTTGTCCCCTCGGTCGATGTTGATGGTAAACACTTTAAATCCCTTATCCCCATACATTTCCATTACTTTTTGTAGCGATGGCATTTCTTCACGGCACCCCTTACACCAGGTTGCCCAAAAATGCAGTAAAACAATATTGCCTCTTAATTGACTCAGAGAGACCTTCTCCCCTTTTAAGTTGTAGAGGGTAAAGTCGGGAGCGAGCAATCTTTCTTTAGGTTTTACAACCCCAAAATCCGACATAAAGTCTTCTGCATGAGCGGGTGCAATAAAGAGCACAAAGGAAAGTAAAAAAGCAAAAAGTTTCATGCAGTTATTGGGAATGTTTTTTGAGATAGGCAAGAATAGCAGATTCTTCGTTTTTTTCCAACTGTTGAAAATCTCTTTCTTTCATTCTAATTTGCATAATTGAAACTACCTGTTTCCACTGTTCAAAGGTATGTCGTTGTGGATGAGGTAATGAATGACATGAAGAGCATCTTTCTGAAAACAATTGTGCTTCCATGGAGTCTGGTTCAGGTATTTGCATCGTAGAAGCAACACAACCAAAAAGAAAGAGAAAAGGAATGAGTATGATTTTTTTCATAAAGGTTTAGATTTTACCACTCCTCCCTGAGCGGGGAAGGAGCGGTAGGTTGGTGAACATATGAACTCCTGAGCAAAGAGTCATATTGAAAATTTTATTAAAGCAGTCATGTCTATTATAAAAACCTGAACCTCTCGAGGTAGCCGCCTCTTTATAGGAGGATCTAATTCAAATAAAGAGTTTCCTCGAGAGGTTCGCTTTGTTAAAATCCTAGCTTACTATCGCTACCCTTGGATTTCATCTGCATATATCTTCTGCTTTTTGAAGTTGGTATCTCAATGTACCACGTAAGCATTGCACGGTAACTTTCCTTAAGCTGAATTCCTCTGTTGTTGTGGTAAACAGGTAAACTGAAGTTAAAGTCAAGGATATTCAAGCTCGCTGGCTGTAACTGAAAACCTGCTGTAATGGAAATTTGATCACCTCCGTAATTGTTTTTATCCCAAAGAGGTGTCATATAAGGGGTTGCTGCATTTCCCTGAGTTGCCCTCCCAGACGTTCCATTCACGACATCTTTCATTTCTCCTTTAATTTTTCCCTTAAACGAACTGTTAACCTGCAATTGCATAAGAAAATTGTAGGTTACCTGATACATCCCATACACATCCAGTCTGAACTCATCACCGAGACTATAATCTCTGTTATTTTTGTACAAATGTGTGGTGTACATTCCGTTAATACCCCACCAATATGGGCTCGCAGAACTTTGAAATAAGAGTCCAATTGTTGGATCAAAGGTTCCTGAACCAAGTTGCATCCCGTAAGGAAGTAGTTCATTCTGTCTGGATGCAAGGGGATGATTCTTGTTTTTTTCCGTTATAGACCCGGTCGGAAGAGATACTCCTGCAAAAAAAGAAACTTGTTTTGTGGGAAAAAGTGGATCATCGGTGTAAAGTCTGTACTTAGACATAACCATTGTGTCGCCAAAACCTTGTGATTCCATGGTAAAGCCATTAGTTCCCGTAGCCATTTGCATCATAGGACTTAACTTCATTTTCATGGATTTTTTCATGGGCATAGCCATAATGCCTGCAAAGAAATCATCGGTAAAGCTATAGCCGACGGTTATATTTCCCATCCACATTTCCATAGATGTTGGAACAGCCATATATTTTCCTGTTGCTCTTCCCATCATCATAGGCATTCCAAGAAGATCTGCCGCATTTACTTTGGTGTTATTGTTGCTTAAATCCCCCATCTTCATGTACATTGGAGAAATTTTTATTCTGAATTCATGGGTTTCCGGGACACCACCTCCGGGAATGTTCATTGGCATGTTTCCCCCACACTTACCGCAACATAGTCCAACAAATGCCAGAGCTAAGGCTGGAGAAAAAGATAGTGTTATAAATAAAAGTGCTATAAAAAGGTTTTTTTTCACCTTATACCCCCAAAGATTTACATTCTTTCAAACACTCTGCACATGACTTGGCACAAGCTAGGCAAACCTGATGCTCTTTATGCTTCTTACATTCCTTTTCGCACTCAATGCAGATATTTACTGCTACTTTTGCCAGTTCCTTAAGATGTTGTGACTCGTAGCTTGCTAACCTTGCGAGAGAACTACAAATTACCTCGAGTTCAATAACTTTGTTTGCACAATTCTTAAGGGAAGTATCCCCTGTTCCAAGAGTTTTAATACAATGCTCTAAACAAATTGATGCAGTTTTTATACAATCAAGGGAGGAGTTTATTAATCCGAGGTAGGGATTAGGTTTTCCCATCGCTGCATGGTTCATTTTGTTTTCCTCTGCACCAGCTACTCCTGCTGCGGTTAATGCAGCGATTCCTGCTGCTCCTGCTGTTGTTGAAATAAAGTTTCTTCTGTCCATACAAATCTCCGTTAAAGGTAAATTTTTTTTATATGACAATTCTTATGCCAAAAAATATAAATGGT
>JADGAW010000258.1 GCA_015231815.1 Nitrospinota bacterium | reverse complement strand
AATCTCCTCGTTGGATGTTTCCATATCGAGCTTTTTGCGCAAGTCAACAACGATGATGGTTTTATCCCTAAGTGTCATCAACCCCCGGATAAAGTCAGGGGCTGTCGCCAATTTGGACAGTTTTGGAAGGATCTGCATCTCAACAACACTTGAGCTTTTGATGCCAAACAACTCCTTCTGCAACCTCAGGAGTATCCATGGGGAGTCATTGTCATTCATTATGTCTCCATTTTTACGGATGAGTAAAAGAGTATGATTATAAGGATGTATAGCATAAAAAAACAAGAAAAGGCAAGAATTATAAAAAGGTAGCGTTCAAATAAAAGGGTCTGAATTTGGTTCAAATGCCTTGTGGAAAGTGTGCATCGTGGGCTCGAATCCTGTCAGGCGTACCACTTTCCCATTTTTTTAGATAGGTATGATCGTTCTTAATACTCGTAAAGTTTCATTTCACATGAACAATCATGTATCATAAGACTCAATAAAACCTGCATTCACCTTGAATCTTTAGACTGTCATCAATGAAAACATTTCGACTCCCAACTCTTCTGCGAATGAAGCCGAAAGCAATCGAACGAATCGGTAAATATCTTAAACAAGAAGGTTTTGATAAGGTGTACATCTTTTGGGGAAAAGGAATTGAGCCTTTATTTGGAGAACGTGTCAGAATTTCCTGCAAGAAAGAGGGAATTATTATTCTTAAGTATGAAACGGTGATGTCTCAGAATGGAGAGGATTGTTTTGAAAGCGCAACGTCTCTTCCAAGAGAAGTTAAAGCTCTTGTTGCTATTGGTGGAGGACTTGCAATCGATTACAGTAAATATATTGCCCATCTTACCCACCTGCCATGTATAGCAGTTCCTACAATTATTTCTAATGACGGTTTTTGCTCATCTTTATCTTCTCTCTATATAAAAGGAAAACGGCAAACTTTGAAGACAATTATTCCCTACGGGGTTGTTATTGATCTTGAAATTATTCGAAACGCACCACGAATATATCTCTATTCAGGAATGGGCGATCTTTTTTGCAAAGCTACTGCGCTCTATGACTGGAAACTTGCATTCAAAAAAAGTGGGGTAATATACGATGATTTTGCAGCAATTCTTGCACAAAACACTCTTGATGCCTTTGTTTTCTACGATAAAAAAGACCCCTCTGATATTCTTTTTCTTCGATTACTTGCAGGCTCTCTCTTGATGTGCGGGGTTATGATGGAGGTTGCAGGTTCAAGCAGACCAGCAAGTGGAAGTGAGCATCTAATTTCTCACGCTTACGATTTGGTTGCAACTCAGCCATCATTGCATGGTATTCAGGTTGGAGTTGCAAGTTACGCTGTCTCTCTCATTCAGGAAACAACCCATCAAATTCTTTCTAAGGCAATAGAAGAATGTGGCTTTCTTGATTTTGTTGAAGCAAACCCTCTTTCGAAAAAAGATTTTTGTGAGGCAATAAAGAAGGCTCCAACCATAAAAGCAGATTTTTATTCTGTTCTTTCTGAAAAAGGGTCGGTTGCAAGGCTCTTGAAGTTTGTTGAAAAAGACCCGCTATTATCAAGAATGGTTCAATAAAATTTTATGAAAAAAGTTTTTATTACTGACTTTGATGGTACCATGACAAGGAACGAGTTTTATCAACTTGTTTTAACAGATGTCCTTAAAGCTCAAGTAAATCAGGATGATGAGTGGGAAAGATATTTAAAAGGAGAAATTACCCACTTTGAGGTTTTATCCTATTATTTTTCTCTAATAAATATTCCTGAAGAAAAACTCATAAAGCTCCTTGAAAAAATGGAGTTTCACCCTGACACACCACATTGGATTAGGGAACTGGAGAAAGCAGGGTGGCACATTGTTGTTGCTTCGGCAGGGTGTGATTGGTATGTGAGAAAAATTCTATTGCAAAACGGACTGAAGCTTGAACTTCATACAAACCATGGAATATATTCTGAAAAAGGAGGACTTCATCTCACAAAGCCGTATGATTCTCCCTTTTACGATGAGAATGTTGGAATTTCCAAAGAGAAAATAACCCAACATTATCTTTGTCAATGCGAAGAGGTTGTTTACGCTGGAGATGGAAAACCCGATCTTAATGCTTTGTTACAAATCAAACCGGAAAATCGATTTGCCCGAGGTTGGGTTGCAACTGAATTAACAAAAATGAAGGAACCTTTTACTTCATTTGATTCCTGGAACGACTGCGCACAGTCTCTTCTTTCACGGAAAACAGCATAAGCATATTTTCTTTTTTGAGCTTAACTTTGAAACGAAAAACCTATACTCCAATATTATTTAAGAGTAAAACAGGAGTCTGACCAGTTGCTTATAGAATCATAGTGGTCGGTGTATGATACAGAACTCATGGTGTATGGGTTCATTGATATAGAACTCACGTTTGATGGAAGGCTTGTCAAATCAAAAGACATTTCCATTACATTTGACACTACCACTACCGTGAGGGAATATTTCACGCCATCAATATAATTATGCAGCTCGTCATACGTTCCAGAATTGTTGCTAAACCGATGAGCAATAGCATAATTAATGGTTCCCGTTTGATCGTTTATTGACGTTGTGCAACTTTGATCGCTGTAAAGGTGAATTCCTGCTTCATAATGAAGATATGTTGCAGAAGTACCGGAAAGAATACTTCCTGAAGTTTTAATGTAAAGTGCTATTTTCGTTCCACTTTGGGTTGCACCGGCTTCAATAATGTCAAATGAACTTGCTGAAAATGTACTGGTACTATCTCCTGAAGTGTCAGAGAGAATCATAGTACGAACACCCGACCAGTCTGAAAGATTACCATCTACCGTTATGTTTGCGTCTGGCAATGCTACCGTACCTGATGTTTCATTCGAGTAGCTGCTTAACGTCCCTGAACTGTTGTATGATTTAAGAGCCAAATAATATGTTCCATCAGGAATACTGTTGAAAGTTTGTGATGTAACATTTCCTACGTCAAGTCCAGTCGATGCATTTAAGTATGTTCCAGAGGTTGTTCCATAATAGAGCTTATACCCTGAAGCTCCTGTTGCAGCAGTCCAGCTTACGTTGATGGTACTACCACTTGTCGTTACTGACAGGTTTGTTGGAGCGGAAAGAGTTGTTCCGCTAACTGTTACGGAAATTTCCGTTGAATAGTCACTTAAAGTAGCTGAACTATCATACGATTTAAGAGCCAAATAGTACGTTCCAGCTGGAATATTTGTAAAAGTATATGATGTGGTATTTCCTAAATTAGCTCCAGTAGAAGCGTTGAGGTACGTTCCAGAGGTTGTTCCGTAATAAACTTTATAACCTGAAGCTCCTGTTGCAGCAGTCCAACTAATGGATACCGAACTTCCACTGACAGTAGCAGAAAAGTTGGTGGGGGCAGATGCTGCATTAACCGTTGATGCGTAAACTAAAAACAAGAGTGTTAATAAAGCTTTTTTCATATTAATTTATA
>JADGAW010000257.1 GCA_015231815.1 Nitrospinota bacterium | reverse complement strand
GATGGATTATTGCCTTTTTACTTGTATGTGCCATTGGGTACGGCTGGTTTGTTTTTTATTTTACCTATAAATATCCAAACATAAAATCAGATGAAATCAGGGAAAAAGTAAGTTTTTCCATTGAACGGGGAACAAGTCTTTATCGTATTATTGATATTCTCTATGATAGACGACTGATTGACAGTAAGTTTTTCTTCTATATCTACTGCGTTTTAAACAAGCATCAGAATAAGTTTAAGTCAGGGGATTACACCATTTACCCTAAAACGAAGCGAAAAGATCTTGTTTATATTTTGCAACATGGAAAAGCGAAACAGTTTAAGATAACAATATATGAAGGCATGACACTAAAGGAAATTGCAGAAGTACTTCATGACCATACACCCTTTAACGGAAAGATATTTTATGAACTGACACAGGAGGGGAAACAGTTCAAGTATTTCAACAAATACGGTAATCTGGAGGGCTACCTTTTTCCCGATACCTATTTTTTTGATAAAACTACCAACGAAAGAAAGCTTATTCAAAGAATGCAGAAAAACTTCGAGGAAAAACTGAAAAAAATAAAAAAGGATCTCAATATCAAGGAAATAAAGAATTTAAATAAAATAATTACCATGGCATCAATCATAGAGAAGGAAAGTAACTACGATAAAGAAAAACCATTGATTGCTTCAGTTTTTTATAATCGTTTAAAGAAGAAAAATATGTTGCAAACAGACCCAACTGTTATTTATGCAATTAATCGTGTAAGGGAATTTAATGGCAATCTTACGAGAAAAGACTTGCGAATGGAATCGAAGTTTAACACCTACCGAGTTAAAGGTCTTCCACCAACTCCCATAAGTAACCCGGGAGAAGAGTCTATAAAAGCTGCCCTCAAACCGGCAACAAGCGATTATTTTTACTTTGTTTCCATGAAAAATGGTCGGCACTATTTTTCTGTAACACTGAATGAGCACAAGAAAGCTATCAGAAAATATCTTCTCAAAAAATAGCTTAATTCTTTTCTGTGCTTCTTTTTATCATTAGCGGAATATAGCCTTACTACCTGTCTTCACCAGACTTTTCATTGGTTGTTTCAATATTATCTATGTCGATACTCCACTCATTATCTCCAAGGTCTGGACCACCTGATTTAAGGAACATTATTATAAGCCCGAGCAAAAAAATAACTCCAAGACCAATGAGTAAGACACCATAGGTTTCCATTGAATTCTCCTAAATTATTTTAAGGATTATGTTTATACAACCTTATTCCCTTTTAGTATAGCTGATGCTTATTCTTTTTATCTTTAAAATGTCGAACAACACATTTTAAGGCATTATTCTGAGGTTAAATCATATTTTGTATGATAGCCCCTTGGGGTAATGATTTTGTTTCTGTAAACGTAGGATGTTGAATTTCCAATAATTATGGTTGTAAGCATTCCTACTTCAACTTCGCACATTGTCTGCAATGTAACAATATCTATGTTCTCATTTTTCCGATAAGCCGATTTAACAACTCCAACAGGTGTTTTCGGGTTTCTATATTGCAGGAGGATATCTCTTGTTTTTTCCAACTGCCAGTCCCTTTTCTTACTTTGTGGATTATAAAGAGCTATTACAAAATCTCCCTCTCCTGCAAGGTTTACTCTTTTCTCAATTATTTCCCAAGGAGTAAGAAGGTCAGAAAGGCTAATTCCGACAAAGTCATGCATTAGAGGTGCTCCAAGAATAGAAGCAACGCCGTTAAGGGCTGTTATTCCGGGAATTGTTTCAATATCAGGAAACTTTTCTTCTGGTGGTTCATTGGCCTTCAAAATTTCATAAACCAAACCAGCCATTCCATAGATTCCAGCATCACCAGATGAAACAACTGCAACAGTATTTCCTGTAATTGCTTTTTCTACAGCGATTTGTGCTCTTTCTACTTCTCCCTGCATTCCGGTCGTTATAACTTCTTTACCTTCGAGTTGAGGCTTTATAAGGTTTATATAGGTTTTATATCCAACAATTACCTCACATTCCTTGATTGCATTTACGGCACGATGGGTCATATTGTCGTAGTCGCCTGGACCAAAGCCTATGAGATAAATTTTTCCTTTTGTCATTTGTTGCCTTTAAATAAAATATTAAGAAATAAAAGAGGTTATTTTCCGTTGTTTATTTTTTCACGGAAATATGTAATGGTTTTCTGAAGACCTATATCAACCTCCGTTTTGGGCTCCCAGTCAAGCATTGATTTTGCCAAATCAATTGCCGGGCTTCTTTGAAGAGGGTCGTCTGAGGGAAGTTCTTTATAAATAATTTTAGATGAACTATTGGTCATAGCTTTAATCTTTTGAGCTAAATCTATAATCGTATATTCTTGAGGATTGCCTATGTTAACGGGACCTACAAAAGGTTCTCCGTCAATTTCCTTTTCAGTGTTCATCATCTTAATCATTGCATCAATCAGGTCATCAACATAGCAAAATGAACGTGTTTGCAATCCTTCTCCATAAACGGTAATATCTTCTCCTTTTATAGCCTGAACAATGAAATTGCTGACAACCCTTCCATCATTCTCCTGCATTTTTGGACCATAGGTGTTGAAAATTCTTACTATGCGGATATCAACGTTGTTTTGACGGTAATAATCAAAGAAAAGGGTTTCTGCAAGGCGTTTTCCTTCATCATAGCAACTTCTTATACCAATAGGATTTACACATCCCCGGTAACTTTCTGGCTGTGGGTGAACCTCAGGGTCGCCGTACACCTCGGAAGTGGAGGCTTGTAGAATTCTCGCTTTAACCCTTTTTGCAAGACCAAGCATATTGATTGCCCCCATAACACTTGTTTTAGTTGTTTTAACAGGGTTGTATTGATAATGTACAGGGGAGGCAGGACAGGCAAGGTTGTATATTTGATCAACCTCAAGCAAAATAGGCTGAATAATATCGTGCCGTATGAGTTCGAAATTAGGGTTTTCTATCAGGTGAAATATGTTTTCTTTTTGACCAGTATAAAAATTATCCAAACAGACAACATCATTACCTTCGTTAAGCAGTTTTTCGCAGAGATATGAACCAAGGAATCCGGCTCCTCCGGTAACAAGTATTCTTTTCTTCATTATTATTGGTTGGGGAGACTTTATTCCCTCGCCATATTACGAGGGAATAAAGTTTGAGTTAAGAGAAACTTAAACAGCGCCTTTTAAGCCAGCACCAGCGGTAAACTTTGGAACCTTCTTTGCCGCAATTTTCATTTTTGCTTTGGTTTGTGGGTTAATACCCGTTCTTGCAGCTCTCTGTTTTACTGAAAATGTACCAAAACCGATAATGGTAACACTTTCTCCTTTTCCGAGAGACTCAGTAATGCCTCCGGTAACAGCTTCAAAAGCATCCTTAGCTTGTTTTTTTGTAATGCCCGCCTCCTGAGCAATTCTATCTACTAAATCTGTTTTGTTCATAAAAACCTCCTAAAAAAAAATTAAAATGGAAATGCCTT